>MNYD01000047.1 GCA_001872925.1 Dehalococcoidia bacterium CG2_30_46_19
ATACATTGGCTAACTGGAGAGAGGAGATACTAAGCTATTTTGATTACCGCATAACCAATGGGTTTGTGGAGGGTAAGAACAACAGAATCAAAACTATAAAGAGGATGGCTTATGGCTATCGTAATATGGATAATTTCCGGTTGAGAATATTGGCAGCTAACCAGGGCTACAAGGTCTAACTTTCACACTTATTGACGTAGAACCATTTAAATCGACCTCTTGACAAACTTATAATAATGTGATACAGTAAATAATTAGTTCCAAGCAACTAAGCTGGAAGGCGGGTGGTGAGGAGCCAAACACTGGAAGGCCGAAACTGAAAGGCGCTAGGAACCAAAAGTGAAGGCGCAAGGTAGGTGGAAGCCGGAAGGTGGGAAGGTGAGGAACCAAAGCAAAAGGTGAGGTTGCTTGGGACTTTTTTTATTTTCCTGATTATCCTTCCTCAGCCAATTCAGGGTGAAAAGTACCGATAAAGGGAAGGTTACGATATTCTCCTCTATAGTCCAACCCATAACCAACTATGAACTCATCAGGAATTTCGAAACCCACATAATCAAGAGGAACATCCACCAGCCGGCGTGCTCGTTTATCAAGCAAGGTGCATACACGGAGACTCGCTGGTTCGTGAGCCAGTAAATATTTCAGAACATAATTTAACGTCATGCCAGTGTCTACAATATCCTCAACCATCAATACATGACGCCCTGTTATGCTATCATCGAGGTCTTTGGTTATTTTAACCAACTGACTTTTCCCTTCACCATAATAGGAAATAGCCATAAAATCCACACTAACTGGCAAAGAAAGATGTTGCATCAGGTCAGTCATGAAGCAGACAATTCCCTTCAAAACTCCTACTAAGACAAGTTTTTCCCCTTCATAATCACGGGAGATTTGCCGTGCTAATGCTTTCACTCTTCGCTGAATTTGATTATGGGTGAACAGAATACGGTCAATGCCGGGTACTTTGGCCCCGCCTAAGGAGCCATAGCCATATTTAGCCAGAAGCCTGAGGAAATCGTTTTTATTAAGGAGCTTGATGTTAGCTTCGGGATAAAGTTCCTTAAGCCGACGCACCTTGCGGTGCTTCTCCGTCACCAAACCCTGCTTCAAGGTGGTGAGCTCAATGTAGAGGTCAAACTCCGGTAAATAAAAGTCAGGGGTAAACATCTCAACTATTCCACCGTTTTCCCAGCGAAGTGGGAAGGAACGAGGTTCATAGAGCCATTCAATTTGATAGAAATCCAGAAGCCGGGCAAATTCCTCCTCGCTGGGGTGAGCAAACTCGGTTGGCCTTAACGATGTAGCAGGCAATTGAGGCAATTTCGATTGCCCTTGAAGGCCCTTATAGCCACTTCCCAATAAGCGCTGAAGCTCATCCTTCGCTAACAGAGCAGCGCTTAGATTGGCAGCAGCGAGAAGAAAATTTTTATCACCCTCCGAAAATTGATGGAGGTCATGGGTATAAAGCCTGATTTCACCACTCACCTCGCCTTTTTCCGTTATAGGAGCTGCCAGTATAGAAGATATTCTTTGTGCCTTTGCTATCTGAGTATGCTGAATCCTCTCATCTTTGGTGGCATCGGCAATATATACCACTTCACCATTAAGAACCTCAGGTATGCTTTTACGAGCCTCAAGCGGCGCCTTTTTGAGGTAAAAGTCACTGAGCCCATGAGCACCAACGTCGATTAAATATTCCTTTTGCGCATCAAGAAAAGAAATACGGCAGCCATTAGCACCCACCGCTTTAGCAGCACTCTTAGCAACGGAATTGAAAATTCTCCTGGTGCTCAAATCTGAATTGGCAACTTTGGCTATCTGCCTCAGAGCTAAATAGTAATTATCCTTCCTTCTACTACTCACTTTAATAACTTACCCGCACTTGGTGAAGCCACAATTGAGGCAGATATTACACCCTTCCTGGTAAATAAGAGGCCCTCCGCACTCAGGACACTGGCCCGCTGCGCTTCTAACCACTTCAGAGTTACCGGACTGGGACGTTTCCGTATCGGCAATAACTTCGCTGCTCTGAGCATCAGAACCGTTACCACCATCACCTTTGATATATTTTTGTAGCACACTGGCAATAGCATCCGCACAGGAGGTGATAGCATGTCCTTGCTCCCAGGCAATAGAGGGACAACGAATGCCCCGCAATTGCTTTACAACGGAGGATAAATCCAGCCCGGACCTTAGAGATAAAGAGATGAGACGACTTATTGCTTCAAGCTGAGCACCAGCACAGCCTCCAGCTTTACCTAAGGTGGAGAAGACCTCAACCACCCCATGCTCATCGAAATTTAAAGTTACGTAGATATAGCCACATCCTGTGCTCACCCTCTCGGTTATGCCCCGGGTAACTTTAGGCCTTTTCCGGGGGATAACCCCCCTTTCAACCCCCTTCACCACCTCACCTATAGTGAGAACCTGGCTTTCCCGGCTTCTATCTCGATAAATGGTTATCCCCTTCACCTTCTCTTCATAAGCCCGCATATATACATTAGCTACATCCTCCGGCGTTGCCTCGTAGGGGAAATTAACCGTTTTGGAAACAGCGCTATCGCAAAATCTCTGAAAAGCTGCCTGCATCTTAACATGCCATTCTGGAGTTATATCATGTGCAGTAACGAAAATCCGCTTTACATCTTCAGGAACACCTTCTATATCCCGTAGCTTTTTCCCAAGGGCTAAATCCTTCATCAACTCCGGAGAATAAAATCCCCCATCCTTAGCCACTTGCTCAAAATAGGGATTTACCTCTACAAGTTCCTCCCCCTCGAGGATATGACGCACATAGCTCAGGGCGAAGATTGGCTCGATGCCGCTGGAGCAATTGGCAATTATGCTTAAACTACCGGTGGGAGCTACAGTGGTTCGAGTGGCATTTCTAAATCGCGGACCATCGGGTACATCATAAACGCTCCCTTTAAAAGCAGGAAAAACACCTCTCTGCTCTCCTAGCTCCAGCGAGGCTTTGTTCGCCTCTTCGGAGACAAAACGGGCAACTTCCTCAGCGATAGCTAATCCTTGCTCACTATCATAAGAAACACCAAGCTGGATGAGCATGTCATCAAATCCCATAACCCCTAAGCCTATTTTCCGGGTAGCCTTAGTCATTTCCTCTATCTGGGGCAGGGGGAAGCGGTTAACATCAATGACGTCATCAAGAAAGCGAACTACCAGCCTTACTAGATGAGATAATTTGCCATAGTCGATCTCCGCTTTCCCATTCTGATGAGTAACCACCCGGGACAAATTTATCGAGCCTAAATTACAGGACTCAAAGGGAAGCAGAGGCTGTTCCCCACAGGGGTTGGTGCTTTCTATCCTGCCCAATTCAGGAGTGGGATTATGCCTATTTATCTCATCTATAAACACAACGCCAGGGTCGCCAGTGCGCCATGCCATTTCCACCATTTTGTGGAATACTTCCTTAGCATTAAGCTTCCCCGCCACCTCCCTACTTTGCGGATTTACCAAGTTATAATCAGCCCCCTTCTTCACCGCCTCCATAAATTCATCGGTTACCGCTACCGATAGGTTAAAATTGGTCAAGGCATTTGGGTCTCCTTTGACAGTGATGAACTTCAAGATGTCCGGGTGGTCAACATTAAGAATTGCCATATTAGCCCCCCGCCGCATCCCCCCTTGCTTTATCACATCTGTAGTTACATCAAAAGTCCTCATGAAGGAAATGGGACCACTGGCAACACCACCAGTAGAACCGACCCTATCATTTTCAGGTCTAAGCCGGGAAAAGGAGAAACCGGTGCCACCACCGCTCTTATGAATTAAGGCGGTGTATTTCACAGCATCGAAGATGGACTCCATGGAATCGTCAACGGGAATAACAAAACAAGCTGAAAGTTGCCCCAGCTCTCTTCCAGCATTCATCAACGTGGGAGAATTGGGTAGAAACTCCAGGTCTGCCATTAGTTTGTAAAATGCTTTTTCCCAGGAAGAGACATCTGCTTTAGCATCGTAAATCAGCTCTGCTTTAGCAATATGTTTTGCCACGCGGCGAAATAGCGCTTTAGGAGTCTCAATGACTTTCCCCTCTTTATCCTTCATTAAATATCTCTTTTCCAGAACCCTCAGGGCATTTTGGCTTAGTTTGATTCCCGAAACGACCTTGCCTCGGGCTTGCGGGGAAAATTCGTCAACGGTAATAACTTCACTGATTACAGCTTGAAGCTGAGACTCAGTTAGATGCTTAATTTGTAACGGAACAAATTCCTCCATACCGGGCAGAGG
>MNYD01000077.1 GCA_001872925.1 Dehalococcoidia bacterium CG2_30_46_19
TATCCTATATTGTTGCGTGTAAATTACAGCCTCTATCTTGCTCTTCTCTACCCTCAATACCATAGCTGACCTCCTTCATTAGACACAGTTACCATGGTTATTATACCACTAGCGGAATAATCCGAAAGCTACTCTCTCCAAATCCACCTAGCTCAGCTACTCACTTGGCAAAAATGTCGTCCGCCAAGTTATCCCTGGTTTGAATTGTTCCCTATCCCTATTATACCCCCAACCAGCCTCAAATAGAAGACCATCTAGCTGGTAGGAGAGCACTGAGGGAGGTATCCCCGAGTGGAATTCGTTGTTTATCGGTAGATAGACTCACACAAACGCAGCCTCGGTTTTATCAAACGTTCACCTGCAGGCCATGTTATTATCCCAAAAACGGGCAACTCGAGGAGCTATATCTGGCTAGTTTTGCCCTGTTTATGCTACACTAAATAAAAACATAAAAGGGGTAACCATGGAAACAAAACCCTGGCATCGTCACTATGATTACAATGTTCCTACTACAATCCGCTATCCCCGGGTGCTTGCTCAGGATATCCTTCAGATCTCAGCTGGTACAAATCCAGACAAAGCAGCTCTGAACTTTTACGGTACTGAGATGACCTTCTGGGAGTTGCGCCAGCAGGCTTTGCGCATGGCCAATGCTCTTGGTGCCCTGGGGGTACAGAAAGGAGAAAGGGTAGGGCTTCATCTGCCTAATTGCCCCCAGTATGTCATCGCTTATTTGGCTACTCTATCCCTGGGGGCTATCGCGGTGAATCTAAACGCCATGTACACCGCTGATGAACTCAAACCGATGATAGAAAATACTGGGATGACGACCCTATTTACCTTTGATTTGGTCCTTCCGGCAATTCGGACCGTTTGTCAAGAGGTGGACATCCCCCGGATAGTGGTCACTAGAGTAACCGATTACATAAAGGGGATGGGGGTGAGCACCCCTGAAGACCTGGAGTTGGAGGAGGGTTGGCATCATTTTTCCACACTCATGGATAACTGTTCTGACACGAGAGTTCCACGAGTCCAGATAGCCCCGGACGATCCTGCCCTTATTCAGTTTACTGGAGGAACTACCGGGATTCCCAAGGGGGCAGTGCTCACCCACGCCAACATAGTAGCTGCCACCTTCCAGTGCTCCCTATGGGGCAATCCCACTATGACTCTTATCCCTCCAGAGAGACGTTCCGTGCTGGCGGTGCTGCCCTATTTCCATGTGTACGGAAACATCGTAGCAATGAACTGGGCCATGGCTAATTGTGCCACCCAGATACTGGTCCCTCGATTTGATCTCAATGAGCTGATGGGGCTCCTGGCCAATTTTAACGAAATCACCTTTTTCCCCACTGTGCCCACATTGATCACCGCCCTCATCAACCACCCCAAGGCCACAGAGTTAAACCTGGCAAAGAAACTGGGTTTGTTGAACTCGGGAGCAGCGCCTATGCCTGTGGAGCTTATCCAGCAGGTTCGCGACATGGGGATCTTCTTCAGCGAGGGATACGGGCTGAGTGAGTCTACCTCTTTAGGGATTTCCAATCCAGTACTGGGTCTCAAGAAGGTCGGCAGCATCGGGGTCCCCTTCCCTGATAATGATGTGCGTTTGGTGGATATAGACAAAGGAGTGGAAGATGTGCCACAAGGAGAGCCTGGTGAGATCATAATGAAGGGACCCCTGATCATGAAGGAATACTGGAACAACCCCGAGGAAACAGCGAATCAACTTAGAGATGGATGGCTCTATACCGGAGATATCGCCACGGAGGACGAGGACGGTTATATTTTCATAGTGGATCGCAAGAAGGACATGATTATCGCCGGCGGATTCAACATCTATCCCAGAGAGATCGATGAGGTGCTCTATCAGCACCCCAAGGTTATGGATGCAGTGGCTGTAGGCATACCCCACGAATACAGAGGAGAGACAATTAAGGCCTATATCGTTCTAAAACCGGGTGAGACGGCCACGGAAGACGAGATTATGGACTTCTGCAAACAAAAATTAGCGGCATACAAAACCCCAAAGAGTGTAGAGTTCAGGGATTCGCTTCCTAAGTCAATCATAGGGAAGGTCCTTCGTAAGATTCTCAGAGAGGAGGAAGAGAGAAAGCAGAAAGGTAGCACATCCTGATTGAGCACCCAGGCGATGAGAACATGACGAATATTTTTTGTCCGTCGGGCCAAAATGCGGCTCCAGACATCCAGAGTGCTAGCAACTTTCCCTTTCGACAGTATATACTTAAAGAAATAATTTGGTATAAGGAAGGAATATGGAAGATAGAGTCGCCGTTTTCATAGATGGAAGTAATTTGTATCATGCGTTACAGAACAACTTTAAGCGCCATGACCTCAACTTCGCCGAGTTTTCCCATAAGCTTTGTGGTACAAGACAGCTATTCCGTGTTTATTATTACAATGTGCTCCAGGACCCAAACCATTGGCCTGATGCCTATCGGGAGCAGCAGGAATTTCTCGATAGCTTGAGGAAGACTCCTTACCTGGAAGTTCGCCTGGGCACCACTAAGCTATCTCAGGGCGTCCCTGTGGAAAAGGGCATAGACATCATGTTAGCCACGGATTTGCTCCACTTTGCCTGGAACGGACTCTATGACGTGGCAGTGCTGGTAAGTGGAGACTCCGATTTTGCTTATGTCCTTCAGGCAGTGAAGAATATCGGCAGGCATGTTGAGGTAGCTTATTTCGAAAGAAGTATATCTAAAGACCTTCTTAATATCGCCGATTATTCCCATATCCTCAATCGAACTTTCTTCAAGGGCCTGTGGATAGGAAAACACCGCATCCCATACATAAGAACAGCATAGGCAGTAGGCGAAAAACTGCAGGAGAGTCTCTTACTGGAATAAGGAGTTCAAATCCAACTCCACTACCAAGAAACTGAGTAAAACTTATTTCTTTACTTTCTTCTTTTCTTTCTTATCTATGTCCTATTTACCCCTTTGCTCTCTTGAATACGGCATCCTTATATATCCTTGCCAGGCTCTTGCCGTGCTTGGGCATCCTCGCCTTTTCCTTCGCCCTCCGCTTCTCCCTTCGTTCCTGCTTGGGTTCCCTCATGGCTCACCACTTAACCTCGTATGAGCCGAGAATGAAATCCAAGTCCTCTTGAAGAGCTGAGATACTTTCCGGGGAGAGAAGCCTTTCATCCAAATCAACCATCAGCTTTGTTTCGCCCTCTGGCGAGCCGATAATCTCGGCACTGCCGCATTCCTCCTCTCTTGCCCTAAACACCATGGTAACCCGGGATTGCGTTGCACCACTGGGAAGACCGTAGGTCTGCACCTTCGCTTCTTCCACCATAATCCCCCGCTTTTGAACCAAATCCCGCACCTCGTCACGAAGCATCTCAGGGTTTATCCCCCGATAGGTTTTCTTGATTTGAACAGCCATTTTACCTCCTACATTGTTATTATACAGCAATTCTACTTCTTATCTGTTATAATACATAGCCATTATGAAAAGAGAGCTTATGAAAATCCTGGCGTGTCCAGTATGCAAAGGGGATTTGGAGCTTACTGTGGAGAAAGAAGAGGATGAGGAAATAATTACCGGCTCCCTATACTGTCCCAAATGCCAGCATCCCTATCCTATCGTGGACACAATTCCCAACCTATTGCCCCCGAAATTTAACGAACAGAAAAAATAACTCACGGACTATAAACCACGCCACTCGTGGGTGATTCCCAAACTTCCACACACGCCAGTGTAGCTGGTGCCCCTGAAAGACGCGGCTTGAGCTCATCATATATCGTAGCAGCAATGTTCTCGCAGGAAGGCTCAATCTTGGTAAATGGGGACACATCGTTGAGGCAGACATGGTCAAAGCGAGCCAGAATCTCCCTGAGATAACTCTTTATGTGAGCAAAGTCATAGGCTAAACCGCTATCATCAAGTTCCCTAGCTTGGAGGCGAGCTATCACTTTAAATCGATGACCATGTAGATTTTCACACTTACCGCGATATTTGCGGAGATAGTGTGCGGCATCAAAGTGTTCTTCTACGAATAGCTGGTACATTTAATCTCCCGATGTCCATTTTTGCACTCCTTCTCGCCCTTCCACAACCCCAGCCAG
>MNYD01000099.1:0-3405 GCA_001872925.1 Dehalococcoidia bacterium CG2_30_46_19
CACCTTGGTGTGCTCAATCCTTGGAGTGCCTTTTTTGTCAACCATCTTCTCAGACAACCATCCAAGATGCTGCATCTCGTTTATAGCCTGGTCCTGCATTTCTTTCTTGACATCTTCGTTGGCAGTCGTATAGGAGTGCAAAAGGTACTGGAGGATTACGGTGTACTCGTGCTCAATGCCCCAGTTGAGAACCCGGGTAATCTTGTCCTGGCGGGCGCCTCTTATATCCTTAGCACCCTCCCTCTCCGCTTTTTCCACAAAGTGCATGAAATCACCGTGGTGCGATTCCTCATCAGACAAAATGCGCTTCAATAATCGCTTTATCTTAGGGTCACCAATAGCCTTGATGTGCTCCTTATATGGATTCATGGCATCTTCTTCCAGTAGCACATTATTCCTCATCCAATCAGCCACTGATTCGCCATACATACGCATCTTTCCCCGCTCCAAACTAGGGATACCACCCAGTTCAACTATGGTTTCGGCCAACCAGTCCAGGTGCCGCATTTCCTCCCGGGCAATGGCCTCAATCTCGCAAGCCATCTCACCTTCACCCATAGCATAAGCATGGGTCAAATATTGAATGATAGCACCATGCTCACCCTCGAGGTCCTGATTCAATATAGCAATGATTTTATTCTTGTCCATTAATCCCTCCATAAATTATTCTTTTCATCTATTGCACATCTTAGTCATATAAGACTATTCACCCCCGGTGTAGAATCAAAGAACGACAAAATAGTTCCTTGCCACCTCTCCCGTCTAATACTCTAATTTTAGCCGGCTAATTGGACAGGGTACCTAAGAGCTCAACCCCTCTGGATGATAATTCATAGGTATCACCCTTCTGGTTGGCTAAGCCCGCCTGTGTCAGTTCCCTGAGCCCACTTCTGACCCTGAACAAGGGAAGCCCGGTGCTTTTGGCGATTTCTTCAGCAGACCCCAGCCCTGACTTGAGAGCACTAAGCGTCTTGGTGCCTGACTCAGTAGGTTTCCCATCCGGGCTAATGCAAGCCATATTCTCCTCCTATTTTGCCTGGAGCTTCTTCTTACACAGATACCAATCTACGCACTCGTACCCCTGCTTGAGCCTCTCCTCAGCCATTTCCTGCGTGTTTGGTGGCGGAACAACTACCATGTCACCCGGCCGCCAGTTGGCTGGGGTCGCTACCGCATTTTTGTCTGTCGTTTGCAGCGCGGCTATGATTCTCAGTATTTCGTCCATATTCCTGCCGGTGGTCAGTGGGTAATAAAGTATCGTTCTGATAATTTGGTTGGGGTCTATTATGAACACGCACCTGACAGTCTCAGTTTTGCTTTGCCCCGGATGAATCATACCATAGGCGAGAGAAACCTCCTTGCTAAGGTCGGCGATTATGGGAAATGGTATCCTCACTCCTGTCTTCTCCTCTATATTTCGCACCCAGGCGATGTGTGAGGAGACACTGTCCACACTCAGCCCGAGAAGCTGCACGCCTCGCTTTTGTAATTCAGGGTAGATCTCAGCGAAGGCAATAAACTCAGTGGTGCACACCGGAGTGAAATCCGCCGGGTGGGAAAAGAGAATCAGCCAGGCTCCCTTAAAATCCTCTAGCTTAAGCACGCCTTGAGTGGTCGCTACTTCAAATGCTGGTGCTGGCTCCCCTATCCGGGGAAGACTAATTGTTCGTTCTCTTACTTCTTCCATATCACACCTCCTCTATTTCTCATTTTTACCCGTTATGGACTTACCTGCTTGGTTTACACATTATTATCCCTTTATACCTCTACACAGTTTTCCCATAGACCATGTATGTTGCAATAAGCGAGAGCGCAGAAGGCTTTAAATTGCCCCACCGGCACCTGAAACCTGACGTTGGGATTAGTATAGGAAGGTGCAAAATCAGAACGTCCGAGGTCAATTACCTGTCCATCTTTCTTCACTCCGGAAAGCTCTATCCAGACAATGTGATGTTCTACGGTATTGGGATGGGGCACTTCCTTGCCAACTACCACATGTACAATGTCTGCGCCTGCCTCACCTTTTCCCTTACCAACCTCGATTATCGGGACATGTTTTTCCTTCCCTTCAGCCTCCTTGCTTTTTAAAATGTCTCCAAATTTCATTTTCTCACCTCCTTGCTATCCATTTTCTTCCAGCAAAAACGCTACTACGCAAAATTGTGCTCTTTGTGCTTTTCGACAATGGTGTCGGCCAGGTTATTCAGAGCCTGGAAGTCGGCTTCCTTTGGAAATCCCTTGATGATTACAGGTTGTAATACCTCCACCTTGAGGTTGGGAATCATTCCCTGGAGCTGTTCCACAGCCTTGCCACCCCAGCCATAGGAACCGATAATAGAGACGAACTGGAGTTTGGGCCTTAGTGCATTGGCTAGAAATGCAGCATAGACAATATTGGGATGTGGGCCGACCATAATGGTAGGTGTCCCAATGACCATAGTGGCTGCATCCACCAATGCTATAGCCAGCTTTCCTATGTCTGTCTTGGTCATATTGAATTGTCTTACCGTAACACCCCTTTCGGCCAGAGCTTCAACGAGATAATCCACCATTTCCTTTGTGCTACCGTGCATGGAGATGTAAGGCAATACCACGATGTTTTTGGGCGGGTCGAAAACCCAGCTTCGGTAGGCTTCCAGAATAAAGCTGGGCTTGTCATACACAGGGCCGTGACTGGGGGCGATGATGTCGATCTCGTATCCCTTTAATTTCTCCAGGTGATTCTGAATGTTGGTGTGGAAGGGCATCATGATTTCGGCATAGTATCTCTTAGCCGCCTCATAGACTTGCTCCTCATCAGTTACATACAAATCTGTAGTTGCCAGGTGGGAACCAAAAAGGTCACAGGGGAAGAGAACTTTGTCCTCCCGAAGATATGTAAGCATTGTCTCTGGCCAGTGAACCCAGGGAGCATGGATAAACTCAAGGGTCTTATCTCCCAGGGATAAAGTTTCACCATCGCTTACAGTGATGAACTTATCCTCGGGGATGAGCAAGAGACCTATGAGCATATCCTTGCCTCGGGGTGTCGTGACTACTTTGGCGGTGGGATATTTCTCGAGAACTGGGGGAATAGTACCGGAATGGTCTTGCTCTGCGTGATTGGCAATGACATAATCTATATTCTTAACTCCAGCTTGCTTCAGGCGATTTAGCAGCACACTTTCCATACTAGGGTCTACCGTGTCAATAAGCGCTGTCTTCTCACTACCCTTAATTAAATAGGAGTTATAACTCGTGCCATCAGGGAGGGGAATGAGCTCGTCAAACAACCGCCTATCCCAGTCAATTGCGCCCACCCAGTACACTCCAGACCTTATTTTTCTTGGTTTCATTCTACTCTCCTATCTTCTCAAACTGCTCCTTGCTCGCCCCACATACTGGGCATACCCAATCATTGGGTAT
>MNYD01000099.1:3421-7453 GCA_001872925.1 Dehalococcoidia bacterium CG2_30_46_19
ATCTCTTCAAAGGGAATCCCAGGTACTATCCCACCATCGGGGTCACCTTTCTCAGGGTCGTATATATAGCCACAAACCGTACATCTATATTTAGCTGCTTTTTTGACCTCTTTCTCCTCTTTTATATATGTGGGGGCGGTCTTTGGTGCCGTGCCACGCTTTACCTCGTGGTAATAAGCATAAGTCATAGGTTCACCGCTTTTCAAAGTTTCTGCCTCTATTAAGTCCCCTGTGAAAATGGTATGCGTCCCGACATCCACTTCATTAATCACCTTTGCTTCCAGATAGCCCAAGGCATGGTCAAGAACTATGGGAGCTCCGGTTTTGCCTATCTTGTAATTCACCTGAGCAAATTTGTCGATATCCCTTCCCGACTTGAAACCGAAATTCCCTATAAAACTTAGAGGTGTATCCTGGGATAAAATCGAGGCTGCGAAAACACGGCTGTCATGGATGAATTCATGGGTGAGGTTCCGTTTATTAATGCTCACTGCGATGGTAGGTGGTTCAGAGGTGATTTGAAACAGGGTGTTGGCAATTTGCCCGTTGAGCTTGTCTCCCCTGGCCGAGGTTACTATATATAACCCATAACTTAGCTGGTACAGCGTCTTAATATCCACTTTTCCCTCCTCATTCCGTGCCTTCTAATTTGTCAAAGTAGTTTTTACTAGCTCCACAAATAGGGCATTTCCAGTCATCAGGTAGTAGCTCGAAGGAAGTTCCCGGTGAAACATTACCATCTGGATCTCCAAATTCGGGGTCATAGATATAGAAGCAGCGGCGACACTGATACTTTTGTGCCTTTGTCACCGCTATCTGTTCAATATAAAGCGATGCCTTCTTAGAGGTGGGCCCCCGTTTAACCTCAGCGTAATAGTCATAGGTCATTGGCTCACCTTCCCTGATGATATCGCTGTCCACCATTTGAGCTATGAATATGGTATGAGTTCCTAAATCTGCTTCATTGATAACGTTGGCTTCTACATAAGCCAGGGTGTTATCCAGAACTATAGGTGCTCCAGTTTTGCCTATTTTGTAACTCACACCCTTAAATTTATTTATCTCCCTTCCTGAATTGAAGCCAAAACGGCCAATGAAGCTCAATGGCGTGTTTTTAGAGAGAACTGAGAACGATAGCACTTTGCTTGCTTTGATAAATTCATGAGTAAGGTTTTCCTTGTTTATAGAGACAACAAAATTAGCTGGCACAGCACTGACCTGACTAACCCCGTTCGCAATTAGCCCATTAAACCTGTCTCTCCTCCTTGAACTCACTACATACAAACCATACCTCAATTTGCGTAACGCCAATAAATTCATTTGTTACCTCCTATTATACCTTATCCTTAATCTCATCAATTTCAGCCCGTAGTCTTACACCCCATCCAAACGATGCTCTTTCATAATAAACCACCCTGCCGGGTCAGTAAGGTAATCATAAGAGTCAAGGAGAGCAAGGTGATGTCCTCTCTCCTCAGCAGCCAAAGCCTCATAGAACCGTTTTTCCCGAGGTAGGGTGCTTTGTTCGCTTCGGGAGCGATACAAATCGTAAGTCTTGATCTCCATATCCATGGCGGTCTTAATAGCCTCAAGCTCAGATTCGGCTACTTTAAATCTATTACCCAGCTCTTTAGTGGCCTGGGCAAATATAGACTTAAGTTTTTTCGCCTTCTCGGATGGCAGTTCTACGTCAGGCCAATCTTGACCCCTCTTAAGCGCTTCATATATTTCCTCAAACTTCTTTTGGTGTTCAGCTTCTTCGTTAGCCAGTCTTTGAAATAACTCTTTAGCTAGCTTGTTGCTGCTTTTCCGGCTTGCTTGTTGATAAAACTCCTTACCCTCCACTTCCATTTGAATTGCAGTCTGAAGTATATCCACCATTTTCTTTGCTTCCTTTTGCTCCATCTTGCTCTACTCTCTAAACAAATTGTTTCTTAAGAATATCCTCATATACAGGTTCTCCCAGCTATTGTTTCAATCTCTGAAGATAACGATGGGCTTGAAGAGCAGCCTTAGCTCCTTCCCCGGCAGCCACTATTATCTGTTTTTCAGGAACAGTAGTAACGTCTCCAGCAGCGAAGAGCCCCGGTACACCAGTTTCATTGGCACAGTTAACCTCAATTTCGCCGAGGCGATTTAGAGTAGTTACTCCCTTCATTGCCCCTGAGTTGGGAACGAGTCCAATCTCTATAAAGACACCACCAACGTCAAACTCCTTTTCTTGCTTACTTTTCAAGTCTCTTATTTTTATCCCTTCAACACGGTCCTCTCCCTTTATCTCCAGGACTTCATGCTCAAGAAACATAGTCAAATTATCGGCGTTGGTTATCTTGTCAATTAGTATCCGGTCACCGGTGAGGGAGGTTAGCGATATTAAATAAACGTGTTCAGCTATTTTAATCATGTCATCAGCAGCCTCTAAGGCTGAATTACCTCCACCGATGACAGCTACCTTTTCACCAGCAAAAAGGGGACCATCGCAAATAGCACAGTAGGTAACCCCTTTACCAACTAATTCTTTCTCTCCAGGAGCATTTAGTTGACGAGGGCGCTTGCCTGTGGCAAATATGACCGCCTTAGCTTGGTAGGTTTCACCTTTATCTGTCCTGACCTCGAAGCCCCTATTTATTCTAGACACGCTTTCAACTCTCTGACCGATTTCTGTTTTCACATCTGAAGGAGACTGTCTTACCTGCTCCTCGAATTTCTGCATCAACTCGGGACCTTCGATGAATTGGTAGCCCATATAGTTTTCCACGCCAGCGGTGGTGAGAGGTTGCCCTCCCAGATCGTAGCTAATAAGCAAGGTATTAAGTCTTTTCCTTGCTGCATACACTACAACCGTCATCCCGGCAGGACCGGCGCCGATGACAACCAGCTCATACATAACTCCTCCCAGCGAACTAAAGACCTAACTTCGCTCTAAGTTGCGCCTTGTCAAACCCGACCAATACCTCGTCATCAAAACAAATTGTCGGGACCGCTAATGAATGACATTTATGCATCATTTCCTCGCGAGCCGCTTTATCTTCAGCTACATTAAATTCCTGGTACTTGATGCCGTTGTCATCCAAGAACTTTTTAGCCATCCGGCAATAAGGACAGGTTGGAGTGGTATAAATCTTAACTTCTCGCGCCATTTTCCCCTCCTGAGTTCTTGCAGGGAGCAGGGCAAAATTTGGTCATCCCGTCCATCATCCTCTCCATCTCCCTGAACCCTTCCCAAGGACGCCATCTTTCAATCACTTTATTTCTTACCACCTCCTTCGTAATTCTTACAGGCATCACTCCTTCCTCTCTGCCATAGTTAGTACTTATTCAGCAGCTTTCTGACACTCCTGGCATAACCCACGAAATTCAAGCCGATGGTGTGAAATCTCAAAGCCCGTTTTTCGGGCCACTCTCTCATCAAGTTCCTTGTTTACTGGCTCATCTATATCAAAGACGCGACCACACTTATCACACCTGAAATGGTAGTGATTATCTGAATTACCATCAAATCTACTAAAGGTGCCGCTCAAATCTATCTCCAGAATTTCCCTACTTTCTCGCAATAGTTTTAGATTACGATAAACCGTCCCCAAACTAATGTTAGGTATCTCTTTCCTCACCTCGTTGTATATCCAGTCAACTGTAGGGTGACAAGTTGTACTTCTCAGGACTTTAATAATAGTTTCTCTTTGCTTAGTTCTCCTTGCATGCATCGTTAATGATAATCACTACTAATAATATAATGTTTTTGTCAATTTGTCAAGGGGTTGTGCTGGCTGACCACATAGGTAACACTGGACTATGGATTTTAGCAAGCTCTCTTTCAATATACTCTACTGGAGCAAGATAGCCAAGGGATTGGTGTGGACGATTGAAATTATACTCTATAAGCCATTCGGTTAGCCGGGGATTGAGTTCTTCAGGATCTAAAGATAGATTGGAGTTATAAAGCCATTCATACTCTAGTGTCTGGTTGAACCTTTCTATCTCAGAGTTATCCTTTGGGGTTTTTACCCTTGAAAAGTACCTCTGGATACCTAA
>MNYD01000136.1:0-3092 GCA_001872925.1 Dehalococcoidia bacterium CG2_30_46_19
TTCATCGCCAAGCCTCCTGACAAAACCAACCTAAACTTTATAAGGATACATTAAGCTGAAGGCTAAATTCAATACCTTTGCCCCTATATTGTTGCGAGCTATGCCCCCTTTTTGTCATTGCGAGGAGCGCTGTGAGCCAAAGCCCAGAGCGAAGCGAATGGGGTGAAACAATCCCAAGCTATTCTTTTTCAAGCTCAAAAGCTCTATGCAAAGCCTGGACAGCATCCTTAACCCTATCCTCAGAAATAATGCAGGTTATCCTTATCTCCGAGGTGGTGATTAACTGAATATTGATGCCCTGAGCATAAAGCGTGCGGAACATCTTAGCAGCATAGCCCGGCATATTCATCATGCCAGTGCCCACAATGCTAACCTTGGTTAATTTAGAATCGGCAACACATCGTTTCGCCTCTATATCCCTAGCAATAGGCTCCACAATAGCCATTGCCCGGGACAAATCGCTCCGTGCCACTGTGAAGGTGAGGTCGGCAATGTTTTCGATGCTCGCATTCTGAACAATGGTGTCCACGCTTATATCAGCGTTGGCTAAAGGCTCAAAAATCGCTGCGGCAATGCCAGGACGGTCAGGAACGCCGATGACCGTCACTTTGGCTACGTTGGTATCGTGAACAATGCCGCTCACCTTATTTCTTATTTCCATAGAAGCCTCCTTACAAATAATAGTGCCCGGGCTATCATTAAAGCTAGAAGCTACCAAAATGGGTACATCATATAGCTCACCCAGTTCTACTGCCCGGGGATGTATTACCTTTGCTCCATAGCTGGCTAGCTCCAGCATTTCCTCGTAGCCGATTTTGTCCAGTTTGCGCGCCTGGGGCACAAGGCGAGGGTCAGCGGTATAGACCCCTTCAACGTCGGTATAAATTTGACATATCTCTGCCTTTAAAGCGGCAGCTAAGGCAACCGCCGTAGTATCAGAACCACCTCGACCCAGAGTGGTAATATCCATATCTTGAGTCATGCCCTGGAATCCAGCCACGATGACGATATTCCCTTTTCCCAACTCATTAGCAATTCGTTTAGGGTCGACACGGAGAATCCGAGCCCTGCTATACTTGGAATCAGTTTCGATGCCCGCTTGAGCACCACTAAGGCTGACCGCCTTATAACCCAAACTATCCAGAGCCATCGCCAGAAGGGTGCTGGAAACTACCTCACCGGTAGAAAGCAACAAATCAAGCTCCCTATCGCTGGGCTGCTCGCTGACCTGGTGAGCCAAGTTAATCAACTCATCAGTGGTATCCCCCATCGCCGAGACAACAACCACTACCTCATTCCCCTCATCCTTAATTTTGGCTATCCGACGCGCCACGCTCTTAATCTTCTCCCCATCAGCAACCGAGCTACCACCATACTTTTGAACTATTAGTGCCATAATGAAACTCCATACTCAGTCTTTCCATTAACCGGAAACTCTGTTGAAAATTAGGATGTTATTAGCAATCATCATCCCAAAGGATATTATCCAATCGAAGGTCCAGGTTTTTGTCTGGGTGAGGAAAGCGGTCGCCCCTATTGGGGATATGCCCCACCTCACCCCAATCCAAGTCCACCTTCTTATCCTCGTCATAAAAGTAATAACTATGATTGCCCTCATCATCACCATTATGATAAACTATTACTTTTGTATTCTGTCTCAATTTTTTCATATGCTCTCCTTATAAAGGAAGATATCATTATGCTTAACTTCATATTTAACAAAGGTAATTCCTTTATCACTAAAATCACTGTTTTTTGCTTTAATTATTGCTTCTCTTTTAAAGTTATACGCAACTAAAATTGGCTGGACTGCTTCAATTTCACTATTGGCGAGCCTCCCTGCCACCCACTTGGAATAGTTGATGACCTGAGAAACAGCCTTAGCATCTGCTAAATCTCTTTTCAATTCCACGACGCTAAACTTATATCTCAGGGGTAAACCAGTATATTTCATGTTCTTGTGGTAAGAAAGGGTGTCTATATTTTTTCTAGTTACGTGATAGGGTATATTATTTGCAAACCATTCCAAATCCTCGACAGGACCGAAGACCTCTCTTAAATCACTTCGATTAGGGTTGTCAATGTTTTTGATTAACCAAGCCCTCAGTATATCCTCTAAATATACTTTGCCATCTTGATCCAACGGTAATGCGATTTTAATCTTATTTTTTGAAGGGTATGGCTTGATTTGAGTGGGCCTGTTAATAGCATTTCCATTAACCTTGACAAGCAACTCTATCAATGCCTCAGCGGCTTCGGGATTTATTGTATTAACACCCCTCGCTCCCTGGATTTTCCTGTAAAACCATCCCCAAAATTTCGCTTCATATTCTTTCGTAGAAAATAAGTAATCCTCAGGGACTGGTTCAACAAAATAATTTAGGCACTCCATCTCTACTCTTAATGGCCAAGTTTCATCTACACAACCAATTGGTGTTGGGTCAAAAAATGGCTCGCTTGCAATTCTATATATGCCGTGAAATCCTACTTGCCTTTCGTAAAGAAAAACTATGTCTCCAATTCGTGTCCCTAGAACATCACCAACCATTGCAAAATAAGGCTTTCTTGGATTTTTTAGGTTCTCACTGATTAAGCCTCCTAAGGATACGGGTATGCCTTTTACACCAACACCATAAAAATTATTATCCCTTACAACAGGGAAAGTCCTTTCGTCTGTAATGAAAACGTGAGCTCTCATTTCAATGCCTTACACACCTTTTGAGAACTTCTCTAGCTTCTATCCACCACTTTTGTGATAATCCTCTTGATGAGGCAAGGGGACTCCTAACTTCCATCTCACCTTTATCATTGTAGACTTCTAAATTAAAAACCCCGTCCCCGACAAAATCATCGATGTCAAAAGTAAGCTTTAGTAAATATTTCTCCCCGTCCACTGTAGTAGATTTCTCAAGCCTTTTCATAAACTTCCCCCTTTTGCGTTGTTTCCGAAAGGCGGCTATCTCCCTGTATCACTGTTGTCTTAACATTCCAGCGATTTGCCTCTTTGGCAATAAGCTCTCGGCTTCTTTCAACTAAAGCTGGCAAGAGCTCAATGCCAATGCCATTGCGCCCTAGCCTCTTACACTCTATCA
>MNYD01000136.1:3172-3956 GCA_001872925.1 Dehalococcoidia bacterium CG2_30_46_19
TGGGGGATAAAATTCCCATGTAGCTCTGCTGTGTGTGCACCCGATTTATCTCGACTTCCTATAAGCCACAGACTGTCCGTAATTATTTCATCGTATGCCTTCCACTGGTTGACATCGATGTCATTAAAGAATGAAATGTCAGGGTGTTCCGAGATTGGTAGCTCTAGAGTGCTTGGCGTCTCTTCTGTGTAAGAGTAAATAGGCAAGCCTAACTGCTCACTAACCTCCTTATATGTATTTTTATCAGGAATCGAATACTTTTCTCTATCTTTCTTCTTTGGCATTCTTAAACCACAACTTCCCTCGCTGTCATACTTTCATCAGAGGGCTTAGATTACTTAGCAAAGTTTATCATGATAGATAATGTTTATCATTTTACGACATCCTTATCAACTTCCCCATAATATTATACCCTTCGTCGATGAAAAAGCCTGTGCCTTTAGCCTCAGCCTCGGTGAATCTCTCTGCCCCGTTAGCCTCAAATCCCTTGCCCCAGAGCATAAATGGAACTGGCTCATCAGTATGAGTTTTAATCTTAATTGGCGTAGCGTGGTCAGGCATAATTAAAACACGAATAGCATCCTTGCCCCATTTGCGAATTCGGCTGACAATTTCCCCATCTACCTTCTGGATAGCCTCCATTTTATCATCGATAGCGCCACCATGAGCAGCTTCATCAGGCGCCTCCACATGAATGACCACCAGGTCGTGTTCTTTAAGTGCTTCTAAAGCACCTTTTACCTGAGCAGCATAGTCATTATTCAATCCAGCGGTCACGCCGGTA
>MNYD01000089.1 GCA_001872925.1 Dehalococcoidia bacterium CG2_30_46_19
CTCCAGTAGCCAGAATTACCACATCGGGCTCCTTTTTCTCCACCATCTCCGGGGTAACTTCGGCATTAAGCCTAATTTCCACTCCAGCCTTTTTCACCTGGGTAGCCATGCTTTTGATTAAGCAATTAAGCTCATCCTTATAAGGAGGCAAGCAAGCCACCCGGAGCTGACCACCAAGTTCCTCACCTTTTTCATAAAGGGTAACCTGATGACCTCTCAGCGCTGCTATTCTAGCTGCCTCCATGCCACCAGGACCACCCCCAACGATGAACACCCTCTTAGCAACCTTGGCAGGCTCTATGGTGTATTCCGCTTCTTTCCCCGCCCTGGGATTTATGGAACAAAACGCCGGCAACGCCTTCCAACTCTTGTACGCCGTGAGAAGGTTATCCAGACAATTGGAGCAGGCAATGCAGGTGCGAATTTCATCGCCCCTGCCCTCCTTCGCCTTGTTGGGAAATTCAGGGTCAGCAAGCAATGCTCGTCCCAGACCGATGAGGTCAGCTTTACCCTGAACCAAAATCTCCTCCGCCAGCTCAGGAGTATTGATACGATAGGCAGCTACCACGGGAATATTGACCACCTTTTTAATCTCCTCAGCCAGATAAACGAAGGCACCACGGGGCACAGACATCACCACAAGAGGAACAGGACACTCATGCCACCCTGCCTCCACATCGATAGCCTGGACTCCTGCTGACTCAAGAATAGAGACCACCTTTTTGGAGTCCTCAAGAGTATGTCCCCCCTCCATATACTCCTCGGCGGAAACACGGCAGATAATGGGATAATCCTCGCCTGCTTGTCTATGTATACGGTCAATGATTTCCAGAGGAAACCTCATTCGGTTCTCCAGACTACCGCCATATTCATCGGTTCTGTTATTGGTACAGGGAGAAATAAAGCGATTCAACAGGTATCCTATTCCCAGGGGCAGCTCGATGGCATCAAATCCCGCTTCCCTTGTCCTTCGCCCCGCCTCTCCATACTCATCAACCAGCCGGTGAATTTCCTCCACAGTAAGAGCCTTCGGAGTGGTACCAATCATCTTATTGAACACCGCTGAAGGAGCGATAAACTCGAAAGAGCCATTTTCTTTATTCACCCAGAAATACTGTCCCAGAAATTGGGGGGCTATCTTCGTCCCATAAGCATGAACAGCGTCAGTCAGCCTGCGGGCACCAGGGATGAATCGGTCATCAAAAAGCCCGGGAACGATAGAAGTCGCCATGTCAAAGGGAGCAAACGGGGTAATGATGAGCCCCACGCCTCCCTTCGCCCGCTCAACGCAAAAGTTGCTAAAGCGGTCGCCAACTGTGCCATCAGGCTCGGGATAACCCGTTCCTATGGCAAGCATCACCATCCTGTTTTTAAGCTCTACATTGCCTACCTTGATGGGGGCAAATAAATGAGTAAGCTGAGTCATCGCACCTCCTTATATGAAACAAAGCTCACACAAAAGACATATTATATCAGGTTTCTTGGGAAACCTGGCCCCGTTGAGGTATAATGTTTATTCACCCACATGGACATTCTAGCTACGCTCAATCCTGCCCAGAGGGAAGCAGTGGAAACCCCTGAAGGACCGATGCTCATTTTAGCCGGTCCAGGCAGCGGCAAAACCAGGGTAATCACGCATCGAGTGGCTTACCTGGTCAAAGTTTGTGGAGTAAAACCTTACAACATCATGGCAGTCACATTCACCAATAAAGCCGCTCGTGAAATGGAAGATAGGCTAGGGCAACTGCTAGGACAAACAAGTGAGGCATTAACCCTGGGAACCTTTCACGCCATCTGTGCCCGAACTCTGCGTAGAGAAGGCGGGGCTATCGGGCTTAATCCCAGATTCACCATCTACGATGCCGAGGACCAATTAAATGCCATAAAGCAGAGCCTTCAGGAGATAAATCTCGACCCCAAACAGTATTCGCCTCATGCAATACAATCGATGATTAGCTCCGCCAAGAGCCGACTTCTTAACCCGCAACAATACTCAGAGCGAGTAAACAGCTACTTTGAAGAAATAGTTCAAAGGGTTTATGGGCAATATCAACAGATATTGAACAAAAGCGAGGGGCTGGATTTCGATGACCTGCTGATGATGACGGTGCAGCTATTTGAAAACCATCCCGCCGTCTTGAGCAGATACCAATCTCGCTATGTTCACATTCTTGTGGATGAATTCCAGGATACCAATCTGGCACAGTACGCCCTGATAAAGCAGCTGGCCGGGAAATATAAAAACATCTGCGTGGTTGGTGACCCAGACCAATCCATTTACTCCTGGAGATTTGCTGACTTACGCAATATTTTGTCTTTTGAAAAAGATTACCCTGACGCCAAAGTGGTTATTCTGGAGCAAAACTACCGCTCTACCAAGAATATTCTCCAGGCAGCTTCAGACATCATCTCACAAAATGTAAACCGCAAACCTAAAGAATTATGGACGGAAAACGAAGTGGGCAGCCTGATAAACATCGTGGAAAGCTATACCGAGGACGAGGAATCCCAATTTGTGGTCAGTGAGATAGAAAGGCTGGTTACCCAGGAAGAGTTATCGCTCAAGGACTTTGCCGTGATGTATCGAGTTAATGCCCAGTCAAGAGCGCTGGAGGAAAGCTTTGTTCGCTATGGGATGCCCTACAGACTCATCGGTGGCACACGCTTTTATCAACGGCAGGAAATCAGGGATGCCCTGGCTTACCTCAGATTAATTCGCAATTCCCATGACAATTTAAGCCTGCTCCGCATCATAAATGTTCCCGGGCGAGGCATCGGGCAAGGCACAGTGGCTCACCTCCAGGCCAGGACAAGAAGCGACGACATCCCACTTTACCATGCCTTAAAACGCATGGTAGCTGAGAAAGCTTCCCCACCACGTATCCTTCCCGCGGTTACCAGATTCTCCGCCGTTATCGATGACCTTATTACCAAAAGTCACAAGTTATATCCCGGTGAACTGCTGGATGAGATACTGGAGAGCACAGAATACCGGGAACACATCCGGAATAAGGAACACGGTGAGGAACGGTGGGAGAATATCATGGAGTTGAGGAACGTTGCCTCAGAGTATTACGGACCTTCCCCTGAGGATGCTCTGGATGCCTTCCTGGAGAAAGTGAGCCTGGTGTCAGACACAGATGAGCTGGATGGAACTATTGATGCCGTGACGCTGATTACCCTGCACCAGGCAAAGGGGCTGGAATTTCCAGTAGTCTTCATCGCTGGAATGGAGGAAGGTGTTTTACCGCACCGAAAATCCTTTGATGACCCTGAGGAGATGGAGGAGGAGCGTCGTTTATGTTATGTTGGAATAACCAGGGCTAAAAAGTATGTCTATCTTCTTCGCAGCTATCGTCGCAGCCTGTTTGGCAGGGGTATAACAAACCCACCTTCACGCTTCTTGGAGGACATCCCACCGCAACTGGTGACCACCAGGGGATTGGGGGAGAGGGAAACCGCGCCACCGATGGTCAATGCGGAGAAACCAGCGGAGTTAACCATCGGGGATTATGTTTATCATGATAAGTTTGGCAGTGGAATTGTGGTCGATTGCTTGCCCATTAAAGGTGACCAGGAAATAACCGTATCCTTTGAACGAGGGGGAATTAAAAAGCTTTTGCTAAGCCTCGCTCCGTTAGGGAAAATCGAGCCAAACTATTGACAGAATATTTACTAACCTCACCCCCTTTATCCCCCTCTCCTTCAAAGGAGAGGGGTTTTACCCCTCTCTTACCTACACTCCCCCTTCCCTTGCTAAGGGAAGGGGGTCAGGGGATAGGTTGTTAAACAATCAACTATTGACTTAATACACGAAACCG
>MNYD01000076.1 GCA_001872925.1 Dehalococcoidia bacterium CG2_30_46_19
TTGCGACAAATAGCGCTCTCCATTCCCTTAAAGAAGTAATACAAGCCTTTAGCTCCGGCATCTACCACTCCTGCTTCTTTCAACACGGGAAGCATCTCTGGGGTTCTCTTCACTGTTTCTCTCGCTCTCAAGACGCATGCACTTATGGCTCGGGCAAAGCTGGTTTTCTTCTCTGCCACTCGTGATGCCTCCGTGGAAGCCTCCCTGATAACAGTAAGAATAGTCCCCTCAACCGGTTTTTCGACAACTTTATATGCTTGCTCTGAGCCAATATTGAGGGCATGAGCAAAGTCAGTAAAGGAAAAGGTTTCCCTCCCTTCCAATCCTTTAGCGATACCTCTCAGTATCTGAGAGAGAATGACACCGGAATTTCCTCTGGCTCCAAGAAGAGCTCCTTTGGCTGCGGAGGTGGCAACAAGCCCAGCAGAGGAGCCTGCCCCCTCTATTGCCTCCGTGGCCGACTTCATGGTAAGAAACATATTTATGCCAGTATCTCCATCAGGAACAGGGAAGACATTGAGCGAGTTCACTTCGTCTATATGCCGCTCGATATGAAGCTTTGCCCCCTCCAGCGCCTTCTTCAAATCCCTGCCATCTAGCTCTACTTCGGTTACCGGTGTCATAGTTGCCTCCTCGTTTATTCGTTATAGAAAGCCATCCCCAGTGATTCCGGACTGAGATGAATTGCTACTACTGGAGAGGCTTCTCCTATCCAGAGCTCAGCACAGTTGTATTGAGATGCGATCCATTTTTTGAATTGCTCAGCTTCGCCTCTCGCCGCGGCATGAAGCACGGCAGCATGAAGTGGTGTGTCTTTCCTGGCTTTCTCCTCCACCAAGCTCTTTAAGCGGTGACGTGCCTCCTTTCTGGTAGCATATTTATCACCAGACGGTGTAATTTTACCTTCCTTGATGGTGATGATATAGCTTTCCTCCTTTGAAGCTATCTCCGACTCAACGATACGTCCGCCTTTTAGAAAATAAGTTATTGAGCCAGGATTAAGAAAGACATTCATCTTGGGGATAACGCTTTGAGCTGCCTTGACTACTTCTGCCATGCTGCCACCTCTGGCAGCCGCCGTGCCAGCGGCAGTAGCTACCAGCCCCAAAGCTGTTACCGTGCCATTAGAGTCAACAACCTCAACAGGAACACCTTCCGTCATATCTTTTGCCATTAAAGCTGAGCGGTAGCCTGCCGAAGGAGTGTTGGGGCTGAGGGTAACGATAACTATGCCGTCCACTTTTCCTCGTAATTCTTCGATTGCGCTATAGAACTCTCCCTGAACCGAGCCACTGGTAGTAGGCCAGGTCTTGGCTGTCTTCAGCCGGGCATAAAACTCATCCGGCATCATATCCACCCAGTCGCGATAATCTTTCTCATCCCATATCAGGTGTAAGGGAACTACCCGGACGTGATATTTCTCGGCTACCTCCTTGGTAATACCGGAACTACTGTCAACGAGTACGGCTACTGACATAACTCACCTCCTATCTTCTAGCTATAGGCTGTTTAATTTTTGCTCTAGCTTTGGATTCAGATTTGTCTTGACTATCACGGAAATTCTTCACCTCCAAATTTTGTAGTGCGACCCTTTAGGGTCGTGCACGAGGCTAAAGCCTCGCACTACATTTTTAAACACCTTCTCTAGACTTCAATTCCCATCCCCTCATAACCAAGGCTAATTCTAGCATTTAGTTCCTTGGCTAATCCAGCAGCCTCCTCCTTAATTTCATTCTCCAACAGCGGAGCCATATGCACCAAGACAATAGGAGGGAGATAACCCTTTTTCTGGCGAAACTGAATCAGCTCTGGTTTAAGCAGCTCCGGAGTCATGTGACCTATCTTGGGAGCCTCACTGCTCCATCTATTAGATGCTCCACAATCAAAAAGGAGCAAGTCTGGATGGGGGAGGCCCTCCCCTCGACCCCCCTTATTTGGCAAGGGGCGTGAGGCTAATCCTGGCCCAGTATCCCCACTATAAAATAGCCCTGAACTTCGATTCAGGGTAATGTGATAACCCACTATTTTAATTCCCTCCCTAATTCTGTCTTTAATTCCTCCACCAAATTTGATTCAACTGATATTTTTGCCATGTTTATAGCATTAGCCACCTGCGGGGCTTTAGAACGACCATGCCCAATTACCACTACACCATCAATTCCCAAAATCGGACCTCCTTCCTCAGCGGTATGAGTCAGGGCAAATAAGTTGTTGGTAATACTCTCTATTTGCTCCCGAGGAAGTTGCCTATCCAAAGTAATCTTCAAACGCTCAACTAGAGCTTCACCCAAACCTTCACAAAACTTGAGTAGAATATTCCCGGTAAATCCATCACAAACGATGACATTTGCCCTAGCAAAAGGAATATCGTTTCCTTCAACGTTGCCAATGAAGTTAAGGTGACTTTGCTTGAATAACGGGTAGGCTTTCTTCACCAGAAGATTTCCTTTTCCTTCCTCAGCACCATTGCTGAGCAGGGCTACCGTGGGGTTACTGACATTCAATATCTTTCGGCAAACAACAGAGCCTATGACAGCAAAGACCAACAGGTCTCGTGGCTTACAATCAGCATTTGCTCCCATATCAAATACTAAAGTATTTGGGGCAAAACGACAAAGAAGACCACCGGCGCTAGGGCGCTTGATACCTTCCAGTTTCCCCAGGATTTCAATTGCCGCCACCATGACTGCGCCAGTATAACCCATACTTACTACGGCGTCAGCTTTCCCCTCCTTCACCATCCTTGTAGAAACCAGAATAGAAGCATCCGGTTTAAGACGCAGAGCTGCTACCGGAGATTCACCTTCCTTTATAACTTCATTAGCGTTTACGATACCGACATTTTCACCCTCTCCCTGCCCTCTCCCTTGAAGGGAGAGGGTTTGGGTGAGGGCCTTTTTGAGAAGCTCCTCACTACCTACCAATACAACTTCCACCCCTTGCTCTCTAGCTGCTTGTATTGCTCCTTTAACTATTTCCCCGGGGGCATAATCACCCCCCATGGCATCCACAGCTATTTTCACCACTTTCTCGCTCATACTTAATAAATCCTATCCTGAATTAAGTTCAGGACTAATTTCTAAACTCTAAACAAAATACCAGCCTTCACGGCCGAAGTGACTTTTGTCCCGAGATAGTTAGACCCATAAATTTTTTCTCTACTCGCCAACCCTGAAATCGCGTTCTAATGAGCACGGCTTCAATTTCCCTGACGGTATAGGAGGCATTAGTTGAGGCAATGAGAGCGGGCCGCATCTCCTTCGGCTGAATTATAAACCAGCTAAGCCACTTGATGAGACGGTTCATGTCGCGCCTTAGGTCACTAATAAGATATCTACCGCCAGGCTTCAGAACCCTAGCGATTTCATTTAAGACCTCCTCTGGGTGTGCCCATTCATGTAGAGAGCGGCTTGTGAACACAGCGTCGAAATACTCGTTTTCAAAGGGTATCTGCCTAGCATCGCCCTTAACATATTCCACCCTCTCTGTCAAACCATATTTCCTGGCATTTTGCTCGGCTATTCTTATCATGTCCTCGCTGACGTCCAGACCCTTGAGAATAGTGTCCTTCGTAGTCCTGAGCCACTCCAACCCAAGGTATCCCGGCCCTGGGCCCACCTCCAGGGCAAGGCCTGCGGAGATTCCCGCTTGCATGATGAGTTTAGTCTCAAACCACCATTTGCCCCTCATCCAACGCATCATCATATCGTAGATACGAGCATAAAAATCTCCCATTATTCCCTGACTTGTTTCAGAAATTCTCGGCTTTGTCATCCTACCTTGCGACCTATCAATACGACTTTTACTCCTTGCTCCCTAGCTGCTTGAGTTGCTCCTCTGACTA
>MNYD01000114.1:0-18169 GCA_001872925.1 Dehalococcoidia bacterium CG2_30_46_19
CTACTTCGATAATCATACCACGAATGGCTTCACTGCAGGCTGTAATACCAAGATTAAGATGTTGAAACGAATTTCCTATGGTCTGAAAAACGTGGAGGTCTATTGGAGGAAGATGCTACTGGGGTTTGCACCATCTCGAAGCTGTTCCTACACAACTTGACAAAGAGCCTCCGCAAGGAATATGACCATCCAGAATTTCGTCTTTTGCCCCGGGAGGGAGTATTTGCTCAAGTAGTTCATGGCGGCATGGTGAAACCTGGCGATAATCTGAGGGTTGAGTGAACCAGGGGAATGGGAAGAAGCTATCCAGAGATCTGCAAAGGTAGTGGCCTTTAGCCTCACCCCTTCTTCGAATAGTTTGAGGGCATTGGAATATTTCCACAAGCCCTCTTTTGCCGCTTTCCCTTGCCCAAAGCTTTGCTAATATCGTTGTCTATGCTTAGTTTCTATCTATCGTGTAATGCTGCGGGGATGACCCATTTTAGAATAATCTTTCAAGGGCTGTGAGGTATGGAGCATATCCAACCGCCCCATTTTCTTTAATCTCTCATAAATCAGAACCCAGGCACAATCCCTTGTGGGGTCAACCTCGCATTTGCCATCACGATAGCCACCACAGGGGCCGTTAATCAATCCTTTAGGGCATCTTGCGATAGGACAGATTCCGCCAGTTTGATTGAGGATGCAATTCCCACAGCCAACGCACCGTTCAACCCAGACGCCCTCTTCCACAGGCATCCCCATAAACAGGGTATCGAGCCCCGGGAGAACAGGGATTTCAGGGAATCGCTCAGCAATAGCCTGGACTCCAACACCACAACCTAACGAAAGAACCGCATCCGCCTGTTTCACCTTCTCTTCGATCTCATCCAGGAATTCCCATTCGCACTGTCTTTTCACTGTGTGCTTGGTTGTTACCCTTTCCTTCCCCTCTAATTTGGCTGCTATACCAAGAGATGAGGCTAAGATATCTACCTCTCTCTCCCCACCAGCAAAGCAGACAGTAGCACAGGTGCCACAGCCCAAGATCAAAATATTCCCATAGTCAGCGATCATCTCTCTTATTTCTGGAAGGGGCTTTTGTTTTCCTACAATCATTGTTCTCGCTCCTATCCGTTCAAGGGATCTGGCTGCGTTTGCTTCGCTGGCTGGGTTATCTTAAACAGAACTTCCTCCTGTTCAATATCAACATTTGGTAGGTTAAACATCTCTAGCCGTTCCGCCCCCAACCCAACATCATCAAGGATTTTCTTAGCCCTATCGACCTTCCGCCTTGCCCAAGAGGTGCTTTCTTTGTAAGGGCAGTACTCCTCGGGACAGCCAACAACAAAAACCTTATCGGCGCCGAGTTCAAATGCCTTTAATAAGTGTATGATACCTATCTTTGTGACACAAGGTATCGTCAAAATTCCTATATTAGATGGGCACTTTGTCCTCACAAATTCGGCAAAATCCCCTGTGGCGTAAGCAGAAAAGCTACACCAAAACACTACCGTTAAAGGCCTGACTCCGCTACGGGATGCATTTGCTATTGCTGTCGTTATTCTTTCTATAACTTCTTCATCTTGATACTGTTTGAGTATTACTGCCTTTGCTGGGCATTCATTAACACAGATTCCGCAAGCCTGGCATTGGTCAACTCTAATGTCAACGCTTCCGCTAGCGGTTATGATAGGCACCCCATAGGGACAGATACGTACGCAAGTCAGGCAGGTTGAGCACTCCTCCTCAATGTATTCGGTTCCCAAGCCACAACTGAGGCATCTCCGAGCTTCCCTTACTGCTGATGCCCGGTCATAGCCCAATTCAACCTGAACGAAATTTTGTACCCTTTCCGGCACCGCTAAAGCAGGCATCTGCTGCTTGGGCAACCTCTTTATTTTATCGATGATTTGCGGCGAAAGCTCTCCAAGCTCTATTTCCGCGGGCGGCGCTACAGCCAGAGGTCTGCCCGTAAGATACCTAGCGATAGACAGGGCCGCTTTGCGACCGTTCGCCATTGCCTCAACCGCACTGCCAGGTCCAGTGGCAACCTCACCACTGGCGAAGATGCCTTCCTCGCTGGTGGCCAGGGTATCAGCGTCAAGGAGCAACTGCCCTCCTTCGTTAAGCTTTATTGCACTATCTTTTAGGAAGGAGAGGTCAGATGCCTGGCCAATGGCAATAATTACCATATCCCCATCAATCACCGAGACCTCACCTTTGTCAAAACTGGGGTTAAATCTGCCTTCAGCATCAAAGACAGCAGTGCACCTCATGCACTCCAGACCAGTCACCTGGCCATCCTTGCCCAGGATGCTCTTTGGACCTTTGGAGCAATAGATTTGAACCCCTTCCTCCAAAGCTGCCTCGATCTCCCAGGGAAAACTTGGCATCTCTTCCCTGGCTTCAAGGCACACCATGTGCACTCTCCCAGCACCCAGGCGGAGGGCAGACCTGGCTACATCGATGGCTACATTGCCGCCGCCGATAACAATTACCCTTTTACCCACCTGAATTTTCTGCCTATCGAGGTTGACCTCCCGCAAAAAGGGAAGGGCTAGCAAGACGCCATCCAGCTCTATCCCGGGGACTCGCAACCCTCGACTTAGAGGAAGGCCGGTGCTGATCAGTATTGCCCGGTAACCTTGATTCTTGAGACCACCAATGGTGAGGTCCTTACCAAGCTCGGTGTTGGTCTTTATCTCGACACCGAGAGCGATGATTGCCTCGAGGTCCCTCTGGAGCACCTCTCGGGGCAGGCGATATTTGGGGATACCACTTCTCAGGGCGCCGCCAGGAGCATTCTCATGCTCGAAGACGGTTACCTTATGCCCCATTTTTGCCAGGTCATGGGCCGCGGTCAGTCCACTAGGTCCAGAACCGATTATGGCAACCTTTTGGCCTTGCTCGGACTCACCCTGGAGTTTGGGGCTGCCGTGGTCGGCATGCTCCACGACAAATCTCTTCAGCGCCATAATCGACAGCGGTTCATCAACCTGCCCCCGCCTGCATTTGGTTTCGCAAGGGTGAGCACAAATCATTCCGCAGACGGAGGGAAGAGGGTTGGTCTCCATTATCAGTTTTGAAGCTTCGCTGAACTCGCCCCGGGCAACAGCAACTATGTATCCACGAACATCTTGGTGAATAGGGCAGGTAACCTGGCACGGAGGTTGAGCTTCTCCCTGCATTGTCGAGACAGAGGGCATCATTCGGGGATAGCTTTTAGAGGATTTCTCATGGTTTCGATTCATACTCTACACAACCGCTGGACATCAATAGCAACATATGTGGTGTCTGAATGCTACAAGAAGCCAGCATCAGGCGAACAGGATTGTACTGTTCCTTTTCTCTCTCATCATTTACCGAGTATCGCTTTATCTCCATTGTTCGAAAAGATCAAACTTGATAGGAACAATATTTTGCGAGCCTAAGCCCCGAAATGCATGGAAATCACTCATTGTTCTTACATTTTGCCTTCGGCAGAGCATGGTTACTTCCTTAGCCACTTGTCAACTCGAATGAGAAGCTCAGTGGGGGCTACTGGCTTGTCAATAAAGTCTTCGGCTTCCAGACTGAGTCCCTGACTTACTGCCAATGAGGTCTCCATATACCTCTCTGAGAATGAAGTAATCATAATTACGGGAATTTTGGCTAGTTGAGGGTCTTTTTTCAATTGCTGACAAACTTGAAAACCGTCTACCCCGGGCATAATGATATCCAGAAGAACCAGGTCAGGCTTTTCCGCACGGGCTTTTTGCAAGCCCTCTTCGCCACTGAGGGCAGTGATTATCTCGTAAGGTCGGCTCTCCAACACAGCTTTGGTTGCTTCAACAAAATCGGGGTCATCATCAACTAAAAGAATCTTAGCTCGCTTTCCCATTTTTCACCTCAGCTACTCAAGCCTCACCCATAGCCCCAGACTTGGCATCCTGTGTGTCTCTGCAAGGCTAAGCCTTGGCATTATGATTTTCCCTTTTTTAAAAGATTTTCTACTCGCTTAACGAGCAGAAAAGGGTCAATAGGCTTTTCTACATAGTCGTCAACATCGAGGCTCAAGCCAGTTTCCAGTTCATAGCGCCTTCGGCTGACTTCTTCTCTTACTGAAGTAAGCATCAGGATGGGCATGTCACTATACTTCGACCATCGAGGGTCTTTCAATTCCTTGCACACAGCAAAGCCATCCTTCCGAGGCATTAAAAGGTCTAAAATCATTAAATCAGGCTTTTCCTTCTTGAGTTCAGCCAAACCTTCCTCCCCATCCTGAGCGGTAACAATTTCATAGTTTCGTGCCTCGAGAACAGCTCCGATGGCGACTAAAATGTCGGGGTCATCATCGACAATCAAGATTTTTGCCTTCTTTTCTGCCATTATTGCCTCCTTCTTACCTCGAATTTATACCACAGGTCTGGGTAGGAGTTTAGCTTGTTCCACAATATGCGGCACCATTTCCTCCCAGGCAACAGCCATAATATGAATGCCATGAACTCCTTGAATCTCTTTCAGCTGCTCGATTGTCTCGAGACATATTTTGATTCCTTCTTCTTTGGCATTCTTGGCACCTTCAAGGCGGGTGACGACTTCGTCGGGAACATAAACTCCTGAAACATAATCCTTCATATAACGGGCCATTCCCACTGACTTGATAGGAACAAGCCCAGCCAGAATATGAGTCTGCTTATCCAGGCCGCGATCTCTCACCATCTCCATCCATTTGGCAAACTTAGCCACATCGAAAATGGCCTGAGTTTGAATAAAATCAGCCCCGGCCTTTACCTTTTTAGCCAATCGCAGGACTCGGTACTCAAACGGGGCAGCGAAAGGGTTAGCTGCAGCACCAATAAAGATAGGCACTTCCCCCGATATCTCCTCGCCACACTGAAATTTTTTTTCATCCCGCATGCCCTTTAACATTTGAATCAACTGGATGGAATCGATATCATAGACTCCCTTAGCATCGGGATGATTGCCAATGGCTTGATGGTCTCCTGACAAGCACAGAATGTTCTGAATTCCCATAGCTACAGCTCCTAAGACATCGCTCTGGATAGCTAGCCGATTCCTATCCCGAACAACAATCTGCATTACCGGGTCAAGCCCGAGTCGCTTTAAGAGAACACAGCTGCTCCAGCTCGACATCCTTACTACTGCCGATTGATTATCGGTGACATTCACAGCATCACAACAAGGCTTGAGCATCTCACCTTTCCTCTCAATAACGCTAGTCACCGCTCCTTTGGCTGGACCCGCCTCAGCGGTAACAGCAAAAGCACCACTTTCCAAGACTTTCTCCAGATTAGTCCCTGCTTTCATTGTCATTCATTTCCCCTTTTTTATTTCTTGTAGTCGCACTTTGGCACGGTGAAGCTAAATTTGCTTCCTTTCCCGGTTTCGGGGCAGGGGCTTTCTGCCCAGATTCTCCCACCATGAACTTCAATAATCTTCTTACTGATGGAAAGCCCCAGTCCAGCTCCTTTAGCGGCAGTATCCCCAGCCACCCCACGGTAGAAATCATCGAATATCCTGGGCAAGTCCTCGTTAGAGATACCTATCCCAACATCAGCTACCTCTACCCTGACAAAGCCGTCATCTTCTTTCAGCTTGACAGAAATCTCACCCGAAGATGGAGTGAATTTAATGGCGTTTCCCACTAAATTAGTGATTACCTGTTTGAGGCGTGTCGTTGAACCTCTAACTTTTGGTACTTTCTGAGGTAAATCTAGAGTGACATTCAGTTTCTTTTGTTGGGCCAAAGGACGCAGCATCTCGACGCTGTCTTTAACCACATCAGGCAAGGATAATTCTTTCATCTCTATCTCACCAACTTCAAAGCGGGAGATATCCAGAATATTATCGATCATCTCAATAAATTCAGCGATTCTGACACAACTTCGAGAAAGCATTTCCGTTTGCTTTTCATTTAGCTCACCAACAAAGCCGCCAAGAATGACCTGGAGGTAACTCTGCACAGCAGCTAAAGGTGTCTTCAGGTCGTGAGAGGCAACCGAGAGAAAGTGTGCCAGGGTAGTTCTGGTGTGAGCGAGTCGAGAGTAAACGATATTTATCACCCTCCTCATTACCACCGCGTAAGTCGTAGAGTCCTGAGCCAACAAAGTTTGCAATGCTTCTGCATCAACGGCGATTGTCTTAGCTGTCGAGATAGCATGAGCACTCATAGTCAAGCGAGATCTGAGAATAGCCGACCAGGCAAATGCTTCTCCGGGAAGGATGACCTCAATGGTGCCCCGCTTCACCGAACCAGGACGAGCTGACAGGTTAGCATCAAGCGCTACCTCCCCCTCCTTGAGGATATAAAGTTTTTTGGCAATATCACCTTCAGTGAAGATGATTCCCCCTGGCTCGTAGGTTTCCTCATGGGAGAAAGTAGCTATCGTAGATAGTGCCTCCTCGCTTAGCCCTTCAAATATGCTGGAGGTCCTCAGAATTTGTACTGTTTTTTCTTTATTTAGCAAACCCGTGTCGTAATTTATCGCTCGTCCTCTTGCTTTGTTATTATAACACCTATAGCCCAGCGGCACCTAACACTGCTGGGACTCTTTTCTCCCACCCGATAGGCATAATGTGCACTCCCTGACAAAGCCCCTTAAGCTCGTTGATCAGTCGAGCAGCGATCTCAATACTCGTGTCCACCCTGTTTTCTGCCTTCTCCATTTCTTCAATGAGGCTATCAGGCACGTGCACCCCGGCAACATTCTTGTTCATAAAGCGAGCCATACCAGCTGACTTCAGGAGAATGATTCCCGCCAGCACCGGCACATTGAGATGTTTTACCGTCTGCATGAATTCCTCAAATTTCCTGGGCTCGAAGACAGCCTGGGTCTGGAAGAACTGAGCGCCAGCCTTAACCTTTTTCTCCATCTTGATAATCTGTGGCTCTAAGGGATTAGCGCCTGGGGTAACTGTAGCACCCAGGAAAAACTTAGGGATGCCATCGAGTTCCTTTCCAGCCAGGTCTTTACCTTGCTGCAACTGAACCGCGGCTTGGAGCAGAGAAACTGAATCAAGGTCAAAGACTGGCTTGGCTTTGGGATGGTCGCCTAGAGTAACATAGTCACCGGTGAGACAAAGAACATTCTCTATTCCAAGGACATAGGCACTGAGCAAATCTGATTGTATGGCAATGCGATTGCGGTCACGGCAAGTGACCTGGAAAATAGGCTCGATTCCCATTTCTTTAAGAAGGTGGCAAACTGCTAACGAACCTAGCCTCATTACAGCACTTTGCTGGTCAGTGACATTAACTGCTGCAACTCTCCCTTTGTATAGCTTAGCTGATTCCAGCATTTCTTGAACCGACACACCTTTAGGTGGACCGACTTCGCCTGTAACCACAAACTTGCCTGATTGTAATGCTTCGCTAAGCTTACTCATCCTCAGTTTCCGTAATATTACTTTCCCAAATCACACGCCCAATTGCTCTATTACCCTCTTCGTCCCCTTCAGTTCCTCCATCAAGTCGATAGGTTCAACCTCCAGCCTGCGTGGTCTCACTGCCTTACTCCACTGGTGCGGCGCCACTATTTCCAGAAGCTTATCAACCTGACTAAGTTCTTCTGCTCTTCTATAAATCATAGCCCAGGCACAGTCGCGTGTAGGGTCTACTTCGCACTTACCATCTGCAGTCGTTCCACCGCATGGTCCATTAAGCAGTCCCTTAGGGCACTGCACAAAGGGACAAATACCAAAAGTTTTTCCAAGTTCGCATTCTCCGCATGCCTGACATTCCTCCTTGAAGCTAGTAGGACCTCCACTGGAAAACCCAAGAGCGTTGTTTGCGGGATATAACGGCTTTACAATCCCCATTTCCTCCTCTAAGTACCGTCGCACTGCTTGTGCCCCATCACCGCAACTCTGCATTAGTATGGCATCGCATTCCTGTATCTCTTTCTTGTGTTCGTTCAATAACATGGAAGACATGGGAAGATAGCAAGCGAATACTGCGAAAGGCAATCCAATTTTGCCCGTGATCTCCTTCCCTTGTTTTGCAAGTTTCTCCGCCATCTCATTCACTTCTTTTATACCGCCGGTATGAAAGACTGTAGCGCATCCTCCACATCCCATCAGGACTATTTTCTTCTTACCTTCAAGGTATCCTACAATCTCTTCAAAAGGTTTTGGCACCTGTGCATTCATCCCTTCCTCCTTGACTTGTTTATTCCTTCTTGTCTCTTTGTAAGCTTCGGTATTTTATACCATGGGGCATCAACTTGGCAACAAAGTGTGCTGGCTGACCACATAGGTAACACCGACCTGCGAATTTTAGCAAGTTCTTTTTCAAAAATTAATAGGTCAGATTGAAGTGTCAAAAAGGGGGGAAAAAAGATAAACGCTCTTTCAGCCTTGGCTCTTCCTTTGGGCAAGGTTTAGATTCCAGTTCCTGGGTGGCTTAATTTCTTCCAGCTTATCCAACCTCCCCATCTTCGAGAGACGCTCAATAATCTGCTGCCAGGCACAGGGCCTATCTGGAGATACTTCGCACTTGCCATCCTGCGAGCCACCGCAGGGACCATTAAGAAGGTGCTTGGCGCATCGAGCGATGGGACAAATCCCACCAGTGTATTCTAAAAGACAATCCCCGCAGGCAGCACACCTCTCCAGTAAGACGTCTTCTTCCCTATTTTCCCCTCCAATAAAAAGGGCATTCTGAGCCGGTAGGACAATCAAGTCAGGGAGGACCTCAGTTATTGTCTGCACCCCCACCCCACAACCTAGCGAGAGTATGGCATCAATTCCCTCAATTTCAGGCTTCAGGGAGGTAGCAGCAAGAAAGGAATCACATTGCTTAGGAACGGTAATTACCTTGAATTTGAAGCTTTTCCCCCTTTGCTTGCCGGCAAGCCCAAGAAGCTGAGCTAAGATATTAGCTTCCTTTAAGCCCCTCGGTGGCTGGGTGCAACCATCGCAGCCAGCAATCAAAATGCTGTTATAAGGAGATAGAGAATTCAGTATCTCCTCTAAAGGTTTCTGTGCTGTTATTATCATCCTTGGCTCCTTTCTATTTCTACCTTAAAGCGCTCTAATTCTTGGTTAAAGCTCTGGGGATACCTTGGGGCTACAGAGCAAAAGTGGAGCCTTTCCCCTAAGCCAATTTGCCCCAATCTTTCCTTTAGAGCCTCAACCGAGCGTCTGGCTTCCTTGCTCCCTCTCTTCAGCTTGCATTCGTCTTCAGGGCAAGCAGCAATCAAAATGCCCTTTATCCCCTTCCCCAAAGCCTCCAGAATATGCAAGGTATCAACCCTGCCAGCACAGGGGAGGTCTATTATGCCAACATTCTCGCTGAATTCTCCATCAAGGGGAGGGAAGGCTGCCCATTGACAGCGAAATATCAGAATCTTCGGTTCCTTTATCTGTGAAGCTAGCCGAGAGATTGAAGCTGAGATAAATTCCCCTTCCCAGTTCTCCAGCTCTAAAGCCATAGCCGGGCATAAAGCTATACAAAGCCCACAGCCTCGGCAGGAATCTAGGTTAAATTTGGCTGCTTCGGAGCCTACAAGCTTGGCAGATTCATAAGGGCAATAGAAGACACAATTCCCGCACTTGATACATTTATCCCTATCCGCTTTTACCTTTGGGGTATATCGCTTCAGACTGATAACCTCCTCCCCGTAGCCAAATTGCTCAAGCAGAAGGTTGAGTGCCCTGATTTTTCGTCCAGTAATTCTACTTCCCTTCTCAAAGCGGCAGAAGTCCTCCTCACAAACGAGGAGATAGATTTTTTTAACTTCTAACTTGGTTAAGGTTCTCAGAAATAAATCCTCGGGAAGGCGACCAACACAGGGGACGGATAAGGGGATAAATTTGGAGATCCCCAAAAGCTCTCCTGCCAGCTTAAAATCGGGTGCGACTCCCTTACACATTATAAGCAACCTATCAGAATCGTATTCCTTCCTTGCCCTCTCCAGATACCTAAATAAGGAGTCAGCATCATAATAGCCGATGCTGAGAGCTTGGGCGGGGCAGGCGGAATAGCAAATGCCACATACCTGACACTTCTCTATCTCTAAAGTTGTTTTGCCAGTCTGGGGGTCTTTCTTAATTGCTTCAAAAGGGCAAAGGGAGGCACAGATAGAACAGCTGCTGCAATACTCCTCGTTTAGATGGAGAGCTACCTCTTGACTAATTGAACTCAACTTACCTCCTTTTATGGTCTAGGTAAAAGCCCTGCTTTTTCTACTATCTCAGGGACGGCTTCTTCCCATTCAATAGCCATAATATGAATCCCGGCTACGCCCTCAATTTCTCTTATCCAATTGATAATGTCGACACAGAACTTTATCCCCTCTTTGGATGCTTGCTCTTTAGGAACGCCACGAAGTCGCTCAATAATCTCATCCGGGACATCCATTTCAGGAACCTCGGTCTTCATATATCGTGCTGCTCCTACCGATTTTATTGGAGCCACGCCAGCGAGTATCTTTACCTTCTCATGCAAGCCCCTCTCCCTCACCCCTTTCATCCATTCAGCGAATTTATCTACATTATAAACAATTTGGGTTTGGATGAAGTCAGCCCCGGCAGCTACCTTCTTAGCTAAACAAATTACCCTAAATTCGAAGGGGTCAGCGAAAGGATTAGCTGCTGCACCGATGAAAAGGCATGGCTCCACTGTCATTTTATCGCCACACTGAAATTTCTTCTCATCTCGCATATCTTTCACCATCTTGATAAATTGGATGGAATCGATATCAAAGCCCCCCCTTAGCGTCAGGGTGATTGCCAAAGGATTGATGGTCGCCGGTGAGGCATAAAAGATTATTTATTCCCAAGGCAGCAATGCCTAGTATATCCATCTGAAGGGCGATTCGATTCCTATCCCGGCAAGTCATTTGAACGATAGGGTCAAGCCCTTTTTCCTTTCCGATAAGGCAAGCAGCCCAGCTTGCCATCCGAACTACAGCAGTTTGCCCATCGGTGACATTAAAGGCATCAATATAGCCCTCTAATATCTTTGCCTTTCTGGGAATTACTTCTGGGTCAGCACTTTGTGGAGGTCCTAACTCTCCGGTAACGGCAAATCTTCCCGCTTTCAATACCCTTTCTAAATTACTCTTCGTTTTCACAGGCTCACCTCCTTCTATTCCTTTAAGAGGTTCCCTGGTCTGAAATAACCGGGAATAACTCACATTTCTTGAAGCTAATTAGCCTCGAAGTGATAGTGGCACAAAGCTCCCTTATGTCCTCGGCAGAGAGGTAATCGCTAATACTGCTGTCAAACATTATGCTTCCTCTAGGGGCGAACTCGTCGTCTCCTCGCCATAGTGCTATAGTTATAGGCACTCTGGGGAAGGCCCTAATTGTCATAGATGTATCACCATAATCTGCGCTATAGCCTCCTAGCTTTGCCGCGGAGGCCATTAGCAACTCGGGCTGCTTACCAAAGTGGTCTAAAAGGGGCTTTATAGCCAATTGGTAAAACACGGGGAAGTAGCTAGCACATCCTGGCAGTTGCTTAAAGGTAATCAACTTATTAGTAGCAGGGGTGCTTTTTGCCGAAGTTAGATAGTGAAGTATCAGGATTTTCTCCTTTAGGGGGACTGACTCTTCGCTATCTCTTAAGGAAATTGCAGCCTGGGGGAGAGAAATTAAGTACGGTCGGATAAGATATTCAATAATAATTGTTCTTTTGGCATCTACCTCTTGATATTGAGCACCACTTTTAGGGCACTGGTGTTTTATGTCCATGCTTGCCAATTTCTCCCAGGCAAGTTTATAAGCAAGCTCATAAGCTTGATGTCGGATGTTATAAAATGGTACACGAGGTTGCATTTTTAAAGTCCTAAGCCCTGAGCTATTTCTTTCACCTTTAGTCGAAGGGGAGAATCTTCGGGGAGCTCAGTAAGTGGCAATCCCTTTATCTCCAGGTCGGCTATATTGGGATCTTCAGGGATTGTGGCAATAAGTTCAAGCCCGAAGTTAGCAATTGCCTTTTCTATTTCCGGGGGAAGTTTGTTATTCACTCTGTTAACTACAAGGCTAATTTTTCCAACCTTTGTTCTTAATTCCTTAATAAGCTCCTTCATGCGGGCTGCTACGGTAATACCTCTTATTGTGAGGTCGGAGATAAGAAGCAAAACATCTACATCTCTGGTTGTTTGACGACTAATGTGTTCCATACCTGCCTCGCAATCCATTACAATATAGCTATATTTGTAATCTTTTACCAGGCGGTCGAGGCATCCGCGTAGGAATTCATTGGCAGCGCAGTAGCATCCAGGACCTTCAGGGCGTCCCATGGCTAAGAGGTCAAACCCCTTAGACTCAATTAAGGATTCTATAATCTTGCCAAACATGAAATCCTGCTTGGCGATTAAGGGGCTAAGCCGCCCCTGTGATATATCTTCAGTCATACTTTCCCTAATCCTGCCCACGGTTCTATTTTCGTCTAGTGGCAAACCTAAAGCTTGGTTGAGATTGATGCTAGGGTCAGCATCAACAGCCAACACTAATCTCCTTTGGGAAAGTAGCTTTACAAGCAAAGCTGCGATAGTGGTTTTGCCAGTGCCGCCTTTCCCTCCAATAGCGATTGTCTTGGTCATTTCACCTCACTCGATTCCTTAGAAGGCAGCAAGCTAACAGGTGACAGCTTCACTACTGCATCATACTCAGGGGGGCAGACCTCCAGGCAAGTGCCACACTTGGAGCATTTTTCCTGGTTGATAACCTTTATCTCCCCTTTTTCGCCCTTAACAGCCTCGGTAGGACAGGTAAGCACGCAATGCTCACAGCTTCTTTCACATTTATCGGGTAGGATATAATAGACAGTGAGTTCAGGACACACTTTGGCAGGGCAGCGCTTTTCCAGGACATGTGCTTCATACTCATCCCGGAAGTAACGCAGTGTAGTAAGGACGGGATTTGGGGCTGTTCTTCCCAAAGCACAAAGCGATCCTAGTTTAACCTCTTCAGCTAATTCAAACAGGAGCTTAAGATCTTTGAGTTTAGCTCTGCCGGCTACAATGTCCTCCAGAATTTGGTGCATTTGCAGGGTTCCTAATCGACACATGGTGCACTTACCACAGGACTCCTTGGTGGTGAAATCTAAGAAAAACCTGGCAGCATCAACCATGCAGTTATCCTCATCCATTACAATTAACCCCCCTGAGCCCATCATGGAGCCAGCTTGGTGGAGAGAGTCATAATCGACGGGAGTATCAAGCAAGCCTGCCGGGATACAGCCTCCCGAGGGGCCACCAATCTGTACCGCTTTAAATGACTTGGCTTTAGGGATTCCGCCAGCGATGTCATAAATGAGCTCACGTAACGTTGTTCCCATAGGCACCTCAGCCAATCCTTTGTTGTTGACCTTGCCTGCCAGAGTGAACACTGCCGTCCCCTTGCTCCCTTCAGTGCCAATCGAGGAAAACCAATCTGCCCCTCTCTCGATTATCAAGGGGATGTTAGCAAAAGTCTTCACATTATTTAGCAGGGTAGGTTTACCCCATAATCCAGCCTGAGCAGGATAAGGTGGTCTTAGCCTGGGTGTGCTCATCTTTCCTTCCACAGCTGCCATTAGTGCTGTCTCCTCGCCGGAGACGAAAGCACCAGCCCCCATAGCTAGCTCTATATGGAAATCAAAACCGCTGCCCAGGATATTATCCCCCAGGAAACCTAGTTCCTCTGCTTGTTTTAAGGCGATTTTTACCCGCTCGACAGCTAAGGGATACTCGGCACGGATATAGATATAACCTTGCTTCGCACCTATGGCATAGCCGCCAATAATCATTCCCTCGATAACTTGCTGTGGGTCACTTTCCAGAATAACCCTGTCCATAAATGCGCCTGGATCCCCCTCATCGGCGTTACATACTACATACTTTGGTTCTCCCTTAGCCTTGTGGCAAAGCTCCCACTTCTGCCCGGTGGGAAAACCAGCCCCACCCCGCCCACGAAGCCCCGATTCTTTTACCTCTTCAATTATCTCATCAGGCTTCCTCCTCAACGCCTCTTCCAGGCTGATATATCCACCATTGGCGATATAATGGTTTATATTTTCCGGGTCGATATAGCCACAGCGGTGCAACACAAGGCGGAGCTCATGTTCAAATCTAGGAAGCTCCGGGATATATGGGGCTTCCCCGTTGCCTCCTTCCAGGGTGCCCAAGGCAAGCTCAAGGCAGGGGTCATCACCCATAATGTAGCCTTCTACAAGGCGGGGAACAAGCTCGGGAGTCAGATTTCCATAAACGATGCGGAAAGAATCAGGCTTGGATATAGTGACCAATGGCTCAGCATAGCATAGCCCCATACATCCAACCTGGATGATCTTCATCTCAATATTCCGCCGTGACAGCTCTCCGTGGAAAGCCTCAAGGGTGCTTAAAGCGCCAGCTGCCCTACCACAAGTGGCTGTGCCAATGAGGATATAAGTGGTGTTTTGAAGCTCTTCCCATTCGGATTTTGCCCGTTTCTGGATTTCCTGAAACTTCATTCTTTATGCTTTGCTAGTGTTCCCTAGCTTGCCTTCATTTGAGCTTTCCTTTTTGGATTCTTGCTTGTAAGGTATTAAAGCTTCCTCCACCTTGAAAGGAGTCATTTTAGGATAAATGTTATCCCCTGCTATCATTACCGGAGCCAGCATACAGCAACCAACGCAAGCAACTCGCTCTAGGCTGAATTCCCCATCCTCGCTAGTTTCTCCTACCTTGATGCCAAGCTCCCTTTCTAAAGCTTCTAGGATAAGCTTTCCCCCTGCTAGGTGACATGCAGTTCCCAGGCAAACTCTAATATAATGCTTTCCCAGGGGAAGGAAGCGAAATTGGTTATAAAAAGTGGCGACTCCATAGACCTCAACTTCAGGAATGCCCAGGAAATTAGCGATCTCTTGCATCACTTCCTTGGGAAGATACCCCAGTTTCGCCTGAATTTCCTGCAATAAAGGAATTAAGTTCTTCCTTTCCTTACTATGTGAGGATAAAGTCTCGATTAACTGCTCTTTTTCCTTTGTTCCTATCATGAGATTCTTCCCCTTCATTTCATTCAGGGTCAGAATGACATTTCATGTCATTTTTTAAGGGCAAGTAGCTTTTTAGCCACCTCTGGAAGGAATTTTCCTAATCCAGTTGCTTCTTTGGGACCAACTATAATCTCCCATTCAAGATTCAAAGCGTCTTCAAGGGCACCTTTGATTCTGGCTACCTTCCCCGGGATAATTAGCTTCTTGTGTTTTACGCGGTCTGCGATTCCACACCTCTTAATAAATGCACCTACAGATTCGCCGTCGAACTTGCCCGCTGCCCAAGCCGTAAGGACACCCAGTCCATCTGCATCCTTTACACAGACATAGGCTGGAATCTTGGTAGTCTCGACAGCCGATGATACCAGGAAGTAAGTCAAAGCCCAGTTTGAGGTGATGAGAACGGGGGAATATTCATCAGGATTCAACACCTCGTAGTATTTCTCATTCACCCCCATGGGGAAACGAGGGTCAGTATAAATATTGAGCCTTTGAATTAAGATGGGGAGCAAGGAGTATTGGTCAAAATCAGAAAATACAATGATGCTAGCGAACTTGTTTATAAGGGCGGAGCCGGTCATAGCTTCCTTTAGTCCGTCTTTAGCTATGAAGCAAGGGAAAACAATAGTAGGATAGCCAAAGGGTCTAAATCCTTGCTTTATGGCTGCCCTCCTGATAAAAGTCTCGTCTCTTATCGCTTCCATTAAATTTTTGGAGCCAGGGTCCAGGACAATATCTTCAATGCCGTTATCCTTTAATTTAATAGTTAAAGGCACTAGCGACTCGAGATTATCTCCTCGAACTCCTATCGGACTAGGTTTCTCTTTAATCTTCGGGATTGCCTCCTCTATATTTTCCTTCGTTATGGGGTAAAGAAGGGGATTTCTGTCAGCACATATATCCCTGGCAGAAAATAAGGCATCCATGTCTTCTGAGATCAAAACCATTGGTACATCTGTCGATTGGCAAACTTTTTTGACCAAAGCTAGAAATTTATCCTTATTACCTGATTCAAAGTAGGGAGCTAAGAGGCTTGCCTTAAGCGTTAATCCTATCCAGGGGAACTGCAGCTCTTTTATCTTTCTTATCTTCTCATCTATTTTGTCTTTGCTCTCCTTGTCGGAGATAAGTAGGCCAATCCCCGGTGGATGGTAATAGGTTTTCTCGTGCCGATATATTACCTCTTCATTGCCAATTTCCAACTTATTTTCTCCTGAGCCTATGGTGACAAGCTTTATCGGTGGTGCGAGGAGGTCCAGCAATTTAGCTTTTGTCTCCTCGGAAAGATAAGGACACTTATCCACGGTTGTCCCTCCTGAGGCTAACTTCATGGCAAAGGCAAAACAGGTGGGAAAACCGCATTCCTTACATGGCCTCCTGCCGGGGAGCATCTTTACAATTCCAGACCCTGAAACTGGCATAATAAACCTCCTTTTGTTAAACTCTAAATCCTAAGCTCCAAACTCTAAACAATCTCCAAATTCAAACTAGAAAGGCTTAAAACAGCTTGAATTTTGGATTTCGGTCATTTGAATTTGTTTCGGATTTGGTGCTCGGAATTTCGTATTTCCTCTTTTCATCCGGGAAGCTCCACTTCCCCCATTATCCAGGGATGCTTATGCTCTCCTAACCAGGGCATTAACTCATCAACGGTTTTAACCTCATTCTCTGTGGCTATCTTGTCATATACCCCATCAGCTTCAAAAGCTTCTTTATATCTGTCCAGTATCTCCCTGGGCATCCATACCAGCCTTTTTCGCCCTCCATCTGCCTGAATGAACTTCGGGGAGCGTAGCTGCTCCAGGCCAGTCCCCAAGCGACCTTCTACCTGTCTGCCTCCAGAGGTCTCACCAGCCATATGAGAGAAGGTCTCCCCAATTACAGTTTGGCCCTTAAAATCTCTGTGCACCAGTCCAAATCCATCCACCTCGGGGATATAGAAAACAACAGCCTGAAAACAGCCACAGGAAGTGTGGGGATGCTCAAAGGCGTCGTAAAGGAAAACCCGGTCATAAGTTCCCATAGACCTCTCATGTTCCACTTTATTCGCTCCCTCATATTCGCCCCTTATGGGGTCTATAAGCTTTCCCTTTGGTATGGCAAATATAGGTCCTTCAGGGTCGATTTTGGCTGCAGTTCTGCCATCAAACCAGTTGATAGCTCCACAATTGGAAATTCTATTTGGGGCTATAATGGAGACATGGGTAGGGGCGAAGCTCTGGCAAAGGACACAGCCATAAAATGTATCTACGTCCTCATCCCTCAAAGCCAGTGCCCTGTCGTCCCTTGCCTTGTAAGTAGCTAATGCTTGTGGCAAGATTTTCGCTATTTTCTCCTCGTCAGTAATAATGGTAGTCTGTATTGCTTCAATAATGGGCATCTCCGAGGTGAAGAGGAAGTTAAAAATTTCCCCTAGCTCCTTTAAGGAATTGAAGCCTTTTTTAGCAGCGTCCTTGCTCATCCTGTACCAACAATCCTGCCTTTGATTCATGTGATACCAACCCTGAGTATAATTGGTATACATATGGATCTTCCTTTCAATGATTCCCTCGGCATCCTTGTCTAACTCTGCTCCAGCAACATCAACCAGGACAGCTATAGGGTAGCTCCCGCCGGAGTCGGTTGCCTCATCATAAGGCTGCAACTCACTTATATCTCGTCCAATAATCTCCACCTTCTCATTCTCAATTTCCTCGGCTCGTTTCACGGTTACCAATTCAAATTTACGAGCTACTTTCGGCCCTCCAAACTCCATATAAAGGTCTTCCTTCCTCACTACCTCCCCTTCATACTGAGGTCCTAAGTCTACATGAAACTCTGGTGCCATTTATTAGCCTCCTTTCTTCAAGTCATCTATTAAACTTTCTAAGAATGCTTTCCACTGCTTATCCTTCCTGAAATTGGGAAGGGAATAATTGGCATTGGGAAAGTAATATTTATCGAAGGTCATGGTTTTTAAATGGGTAAAGGCAAAATGTTTAAGGACAGAAAGGCATTGTTCTTCAAGGTCGCTCCTTATGCCAAAAAAGAGCACCAGGTCGTGGTTTCCCTCTTTTCTAACCCCCCTCCAATCGGGATCTTTAAGCGCATTCACTATCTCTACGGCATCGTAGACGCTATCAGGTTTCACTCCCAGCTCCGTCAATTTTCCCTTAACCTGCGCCGTGGCACATATAGGTATATTGGCAGCCTTAGCTATCTCCAGGGCGTACTCAA
>MNYD01000114.1:18177-18603 GCA_001872925.1 Dehalococcoidia bacterium CG2_30_46_19
CGTACTCAATGAGAAGTTTTCCATCAAGCGACCATTGAGATAGCAAAGGACCAAGCACTAATAGGGGTCTCTTTGCCTTCTGAATAAAGTCGGCATACTGCGAAGGATCCTCTATTACCCTTGCTGCCTTTATCCCGGTCATGACATTTACCCGATGAAACGGTATCACTGCCATTTCTTGCCTCCTTCTAGAATTCCTCTACTATAGTTGTTTGCCTTTCTAGACCATTCATCTTTGTAGCCTAATGTATCACTGCATCCAGAGGCACCTTGCTGGGATAAGTACCGATAAAGGTGGGAAGGCCGACAGCCTCCTTGGGTTGCCAGCCAATCTGCTTAAGGTGTTCCCTTACCTCCTTCTTATAAACTAGAGGGATATCGGGATCCCTCCTGATGAAGAGGTGAAGGTCTTCGGGGAGACCACCT
>MNYD01000034.1 GCA_001872925.1 Dehalococcoidia bacterium CG2_30_46_19
CAGATTCTCATGGTAGCCGGCTTTGAAAAATATTTTCAGATAGCTCGCTGCTTCAGAGATGAGGACCTAAGGGCTGACCGCCAACCGGAATTTACCCAACTTGATTTAGAGATGAGCTTTGTTGAAGAAGAGGATATATTGCAGCTTACGGAAGAGCTTCTTGCCTCGCTTGTGGAGGCAACTAAACCAGACATGGAGGTGTTAAAGCCTTTCCCGCGCCTTACCTATAAAGAGGCAATGGAGAAGTATGGCACAGATAAGCCCGATATACGTTTTAGCCTGGAGCTCAAGGATATATCCGATGTTGCTGCTGAGACTGACTTCGATATTTTTCGCACTGCTATCGATGAAGGCGGAAAGGTAAAAGGAATATCCATTCCTGGCTGTGCTCACTACACTCGCCATCAACTTGATGAGTTAATCCAGTTAGCCAAAGACCATGGAGCACAGGGTTTGATAACTATGGCTGTTACCGGGGAAGGCTCCGAAGTAAATGAAGTTAAGTCGGTAGCTACGAAGTATTTAACCCAGGAGCAGATAAAGGCGGTAATTGCCAGATTTGAGGCTAAACCTGGCGACCTGGTGTTGATTGTCGGCGCTAAATTAGAAGTAGTTAACAAGGCATTGGGAGAATTACGGTGCGAAATGGCACGTCGACTGAACTTATTAAATGATGATTTGCTAGCCTTCGCATTTATAATTGATTTCCCCTTACTGGAATGGGATGAGATGAGAAATTGTTGGGGGCCCATGCATCACCCCTTCACTGCTCCTCAGCAGAAGGATATGCCATTGCTTGATAGGGAGCCAGATAAGATGCACGGACGTCACTATGATGTAGTATGCAATGGTTGTGAGCTTGGCAGTGGCAGTATTAGAATACATCAGCGTCAAGTTCAGGAGAGGATATTTAAACTGCTTGGTTACAGCGAGGTGGAGATGCAAGCCCGATTCGGGGCTCTTATGCGGGCGTTGGAATATGGGGCTCCGCCTCACGGCGGTATTGCTGTTGGTCTGGATCGTCTGGTAATGCTTCTTGCTGGGGAAAGAACTATCAGGGAGGTTATTGCTTTCCCTAAGAATCAAAATGCTGAGGACCTGATGTTTGGTGCTCCTTCAGAGGCTGATAAAGAGCAACTTGACGAGCTAAACCTGAAGTTAAAAGGAAGCTAATTATGGATGCGAAGCATGAAAGTAACCACCGAGACCTTAGAAGATAGCCAGGTAGCACTTAATATCGAAGCTGAAGCTGGTGAGCTTAGCAAAGCCATGGATGATGCTTATCGCCGTTTAGTTAACAAAGTTTCCGTTCCTGGCTTTCGCAGAGGAAAAGCTCCCCGACTTATTTTGGAACAACATATCGGTAAAGGTGCGTTATTGGAGGAAGCGTTAGAGGAATTAATACCGCGGCTTTATAGCGAAGCTATTGACTTACAAAAGATTGAGCCTATTGAGCAGCCCCAAATAGAAATTGTCCAGACTGAGCCCGTTATCTTTAAGGCCGTTGTTCCCGTTAAGCCTACGGTTGCGCTCGGCGATTACCATAACTTGAAGTTAGAATCTGAGCCTGTAGAAGTTACTGAGGAAGAGGTTGACGCTGCTATTGAATTTAAACGGCAAGAGCACGCGGTTTTCACCCCTGTAGAGCGCCCGGTTCAATTTGGTGATTTGATTACCCTGAATGTCGAAGCTAACATTGGAGAAAAACCATTCTTAAATCATAAAGATATAGTTTATGAGGTGAACAAGGATTCTCCAGTGCCTCTCCCTGGATTTGCTGAGAATTTAACAGGGATGAAGAAAAACGAGGGAAAAGATTTCACTCTTATTATTCCTGCGGATTACCGAATTAAAGAGTTTGTTGGCAAGGAATGCTTTTTTAAAGTGGCTGTCAGTGAAATAAAGGAGAAGCAACTGCCTGAGCTCGATGATGAATTTGCTCAAACCTGTGGCTATGATAACTTAACTTCAATGAGGGAGAGGTTATCGGCCGACCTGAAAGTTAAGGCGGAGCAGTTAGGAAAACAAAGATTAAAGGAAAGGGTAATTGATGCCGTGGTTGAAGGCAGTCAAGTACATTACCCGCCTGTTTTGGAGGATAAGGAAATTGACAGGCTTATTGAAAGAGAGGCACGTCGCCTTGGATTTACCAAAGTCAGCGATTATTTAAGTGCTACTAACCTTGCTGAGGAAAAGTTAAGGGAGACACTACGCCCGGCGGTAAAAAAACAAATTGCTCGCCTCCTTGTATTGGATGAAGTGGGCAAGATAGAAAAAATTGAAATTAATGAGTCAGAGGTAGATAATCAAATAAGTGAAATGGTGAAAAGTGAGGAAGGGGATGCTGAGAAAATGCGCCAGTTATTGCAATTACCTCAAGTGAAGGAGTCTATACAACAGACTCTACGGAGGGATAAAGCGGTAGATTGGCTGGTGAAGGTAGCTACCAGTGGCAATTAAATCGAAGCCAGGGAGAAACAATGGGCGTATCCCGTTTATTTTTGTTTATCCTGCTCGGATTCATCTTTGTGTTTATATGTGTATATACATTGGTTGCTCCTGACATTGCTGCGGAGCAGCTTAATACACTATTAAATACTCAGTGGTGGAATTTATATAATATAAGGATATTGGGCATTGTAGAGGGAGTAATCGCAGCAATACTGATAATCAGAGGGATTAGGCTTTATTAAGAACTGCAGTTTAAGGAGGTGCACATGGATGATAAATTTCAGATATTAATACCTACGGTGACCGAAACAGGTGCTCGAGGGGAACGTGTCTTTGACATATATTCCCTTCTGCTTAAAGAGCGGATCATCTTTTTGGGTATGCCTATCAATGACCAGGTAGCTAACCTTATCATCGCCCAGCTTCTCTATTTGGAGCGCGAGGACCCGGAGAAGGATATAAGTCTTTATATCCATTGTCCCGGTGGTATCATTGCTGCTGGATTGGCTATCTACGATACTATGCAACTTATGAAGTGCGATGTTTCCACGATTTGCGTTGGTTTAGCCGCTAGTATGGGCACTTTACTTCTTTGTGCCGGAGCTAAGGGCAAGCGGTACGCCTTGCCCAATTCCACCATACACCTTCATCAGGCAGTGGGTGGTGCCCAGGGGCAGGCAGCCGACATTGAAATTGCCGCTCGGGAGATAATGAGAATGCAGGAAACAATCCGCAATATCATCGTCAAACATACCGGTCAACCAATGGAAAAAATAGCTCATGATACCGATAGAGATTTCTATCTTAATCCCAAGCAGGCAATGGAATATGGCATCATTGACGAGATACTTACTGCACCGGCAAAGAGAAATAAGGTGGGTAAAGATTAACCTTTTACGGATGCTTTTTTATGCTGGGTTTTTCCTTATCTATTTCCAAATTTTCAAATATTGTGGGAGCATGCTTTTTCAATATTTTTAGAATTTCAATAGCGGCTTCCCTTATTTCCCATTGTGCTCCTGGTTCGCTTCGCAACTCAATTATGTGACGCCACTCCCTGAGGTTTGCGGTAACGACAATTTGGCTTTCGGTAGCATTGGGAAGCACGAATCTGGCATCTTCCTTCTTAATCCCTAATTTTTGTAACTCCTGATAAGCTTTTCTGGCTCTTTCCATAAAGTCAACGAAGGCTGAGTGAGCCTCAGGGCGGTTCTTTATCGACAATGGCTCGATGTAATTAAATTTGCTTTCGTCTACATATCGTTGAGATTGCTGGGTAAAGGAGCATAATCTATGTCTTACTAGCTGATGCGTGAATGCCCGTGATATACCCGAAATTCTAAAGGTGGCGTAGGCATGCTCTAACACAGAGAGATGTCCTCTTTTGATTAGCATTCTGATAAACGCCTTTTCAGTATCTTTTCCCTGTTTGCCGAAAGAAAGATACGACGTCCGCCCTGCTGTCTCGATTAGCTTTTCTGCCTCTGGAGTGAT
>MNYD01000112.1 GCA_001872925.1 Dehalococcoidia bacterium CG2_30_46_19
TCGCTCGTGATAAACATGTTGACCTCGCCGTCATTGGACCGGAGTCACCACTGACTCAAGGAATAGTGGACCATTTTGATAGCCTGGGTATCCCCGCTTTTGGTCCCACAAAAGCAGCCACTCAAATAGAGTCAAGCAAGGTCTTTGCCCGAAATTTGATGCAGAAATATGGCATCCCCTGCCCAAAAGGAGCGGTCTTCTCCGCTCATCATGAAGCCCGTAAATATCTTGAGCAGCAACAGCCGCCCATAGTGGTCAAGGCGGATGGACTGGCTGCTGGCAAAGGCACTATTATCACTGAGACCCTGGACGAGGCACAGAAAACGCTCAGCGACATCATGAAGACAAAAATATTTGGCTCAGCGGGCGATAGAGTGATAATCGATGAATACCTCACTGGAAAAGAGGTAAGCTTACTGGCTTTTACCGACGGCAAAACGGTCGTTCCCATGATTCCTGCCTGTGACTACAAGAAAATCGGGGATAATGACCAGGGACCTAACACTGGAGGCATGGGGGGCTATAGCCCACCGGGATTCTTCACCGCCAAGCTTGTCAACAAGGCTACCAATGCCATCCTGTTACCAGCAGTAAAGGCTATGGCTGATGAAGGCATACCCTATAAAGGGGTCCTTTACGCCGGGTTAATGCTCACTGGTAGAGAGATACTAAACTTAGAGTTCAATGCTCGCTTCGGCGACCCTGAAAGTCAGGTTACCCTACCACTCCTGAAAACGGACCTGGTAGATATATTAATGGCAGTAGTCGAGGGCAAGCTTGACCAGGTAAAGATAGAATGGAGCAGTGATGCTTGTGTGGGTGTGGTTATGTCTTCGGGAGGCTATCCCGGGAGCTACAAGACAGGCTTTCCTATAAAAGGATTGGATAAAGCAGAAAAAGATGCGCTCATCTTCCATGCTGGAACCAGGCTAGGTGACGATGGCACAATCTATACCAGCGGCGGGCGCGTGCTCACCGTAGCAGGCATAGGCAAGAATATCGCCGAAGCTCGAGAGAGGGTTTATGCTCACTTACCTGATATTTACTTCGAAGGTTGCTATTATCGTAAAGATATTGCCTTGAGGGAAATAAAAAGATAAACTCTAAATCCTAAGCACCAAACCGTAAAAGGAAATCAAAAGGCAAAAGTAAAAATGCAAAATGATAGAGAGTTAAAAATCAGTTTAGTAAAGCTTTTTTTTGCATTTTGATTTGAATTGTCAAATCCCCCTTACTCCCCCTTTCCTAAAGGGGGATTTAGAGGGATTTTGAATTGTAATTTTAATTTTTTATCTTTGATTTTTGATATTTATTAGAATTTGTTTAGAGCTTAGAAATTAGAATTTAGGATTTACTTAGCAATGGCATTAGTGGGAGTAGTGCTCGGCAGCAAAACAGACGCCAGTCTGATACAGCCTGGCATAGACATACTGGAGGAATTGGGAATTGATTACCAGGTCTCCGTTATTTCAGCTCATAGAAACCCTGACAAAGCCAGAAAATATGGATTGGAGGCAGGGAAAAGGGGCTTTGAGGTCATCATCGCTGCTGCTGGCTATGCGGCACATCTTCCCGGAATATTAGCTAGCTGGACAACGATTCCCGTAATCGGCGTTCCTTTATCCACCAGTGAGCTAAAAGGCGTGGATGCCTTACTTTCCATAACCCAGATGCCTGCAGGTGTTCCGGTAGCTTGCGTCGGCATAAACGGCGCCGAAAATGCCGCCTTGCTCGCTGCCCAAATTCTGGGGGTGAAGCATGATGAAATTAAACAAGCCTATAACAAATATAAACAGGGATTAGCAGGGGATTAATTATGATTGAGCGTTATTCCAGACCCCGGATGAAAAAGATATGGTCTGATAAGAGCAAGTTCGACAAGTGGCTTGAGGTAGAGTTAGCTGTCTGCGAAGCCTGGCTTGCACTGGGCGAAATTCCCAAAGAAGCAATAACTAAAATAAGGAAAGCTACCTACGACCCGGACCGCATCGCTGAATTCTTCAAGGTAACCCACCACGACATGACTGCCTTCCTTAAATCGGTGGCGGAAAGCCTCGGCGAGGAATCGCGTTTTATCCACCTCGGGCTTACCTCATCAGACGTTATGGATACCGCTTTAAGCCTCCAATTAAAAGAAGCGGCTAATATCCTGTCACAGGATATTGGCGACCTTATTTCCACCCTGGAGAATAAGGCTATAGAACACAAATATACCATTATGATGGGACGAACCCATGGCGTTCACGCTGAGCCAACAACCTTCGGCTTGAAGATAGCACTATGGGTTGAAGAGATGAAACGCAATGCTGAAAGATTACAGGATGCTACGCGAATTGTCTCCGTGGGCAAGATTTCAGGGGCGGTAGGCACATACGCTACTGTATCTCCAGAAGTGGAGAAGATAGCTTGCCAAAAATTAGGGCTTATTCCTGCTCCAATCTCGAGCCAGATAATCCAGCGCGACCGCCACGCTCAATTTGTCGCTACCTTAGCTATAACCGCCAGCTCACTGGAGAAATTCGCCACCGAAATCAGAAACCTTCAACGGACCGAAATCCTCGAAGTTGAAGAGCCATTTGAACCAGGACAAACAGGTTCTTCAGCGATGCCCCACAAGCGAAATCCCGAACTTTGCGAACGTATCTGCGGGCTCGCCAGATTAATGAGAGGATATGTCACCACCTCTCTGGAAAACGTCGCTTTGTGGCATGAGCGTGATATCAGCCATTCCTCAACGGAGCGCATCATCATGCCCGATTCCTGCCTGGCACTGGATTATATGCTCTCCCTGTTCACGTCGGTAATAAAGGGACTCAAGGTCTACTCCGAAAATATGCGCCGTAATCTCGAGCTTACCCAGGGATTAATCTTCTCACAACGGATTCTCCTCGCTTTAATAGACAAAGGACTAAATCGAGAGAAAGCCTACCAAATAGTGCAGCGGAATGCTATGGAAGCCTGGCAGCAAAGGAAGAACTTCCTATCTCTTCTCGAAGCCGATAACCAGGTTACCGCTCATCTAACCAAGTCGGAATTAGAATCCTTATTTGACTATAGCTATTACTTGAAGTATGTGGATAACATTTTTGAGCGGCTGGGGCTGGTTTCACCCTCACCGTGAAAAACAAAAACTCAAAGGTTAAACAGCAAAATGACAGAGCAAAAAGCAAAATCTAAATACGAAATCCGAAACAATAAAAGAGCAAAAGGCAAAAATCAAAATGCAAAATGACAAAGCAAAAGTTAAAAAGTAAAGTATTTTGGCATTTTGAATTGTAATTTTAATTTTTTATCTTTGATTTTTGATTTTTAGGCTGAGGATATGTCTATCTTGTTGGAAACCAACTTATCACTCCCGTTATTCAAGCGGGGCAAGGTGCGAGATGTCTATGATTTAGGGGACAAGCTCCTCATCGTATCCACCGACCGCATCTCTGCCTTTGACTACGTTCTACCCTGCGGCGTTCCTGAGAAGGGAAGAATTCTCAATCAGCTCTCCGCCTTCTGGTTTAAAAAAACAGCCCATATAATCCCCAATCACTTTATTAAAGTAATTGATAGCCTGGACGCCCTTCAGGACATTATTGCGAGGAACGAGATTCCTCGCCTGTCATTGCGAGGCGAAGCCGAAGCAATCTCAATTAGAGAGTTGCCCGATTATCTCACCCAACGCTCCATGCTCACAGCCAAAGCTCATCGTATCCCGGTGGAATGCATCGTTCGAGGCTACCTTTCTGGTTCAGCCTGGGCAGAATATAAACAGAGCGGCAGCATCAGTAATATTCACCTACCCTCGGGGATGCCGGAAAATGAGGAACTTCCCCAGCCCATCTTCACCCCCACCACCAAAAGCGATGTAGAACATGACCGTC
>MNYD01000046.1 GCA_001872925.1 Dehalococcoidia bacterium CG2_30_46_19
AAGTTCCTTTATATAGCGGCGCATGCCGTCTGACTCTAGTTGGAATACCCCTTCAGTTTCTCCCGCAGAAAGTAGCTGGAAGGTCTTGGCATCGTTGAGGGGCAAATTTTGCAAATCCAGAGAGATACCGCGATTTTGCTCTATAGCTTGTTTAGCCTTAGCCATGATGGTCAGGTTAGCCAGTCCCAAAAAATCCAACTTAAGCAGTCCTAAGCGAGCAATGTTTTCCATATGGTATTGAGTCATCACGGCATGGTGAGCGTTCTTGCTCGCGGGCTGTAACGGTACATATTCAGTTAACGGGGCATGAGATATCACAACGCCAGCAGCGTGAGTGCTGTAATGACGAATACCTCCCTCCAACTTCTTAGCTGAATCAAGTAAATTGTGCACTGCTTCATCTTGACAATAGATATCGTAGAGCTCTTTACTCTGCTCCAACGCCTTATCCAGTGTTATTGTTAGCTCTGAGGGGATAAGTCGGGCTACATGGTCAACTTGAGCATATGGGATACCTAAAGCTCGCCCGGTATCCCTTAGTGCTGCTCTAGCCCCCAGGGTTCCAAAGGTGATAATTTGAGCTACATGGTCAGTTCCATATTTCTGGTTCACATAGGTTAAAACTTCATCACGGCGGTCATCTTGAAAATCAAGGTCAATATCTGGCATCTCACGACGTTCTATGTTCAAGAAACGCTCGAAAACAAGGTTGTAAGTGAGTGGGTCAATATCAGTGACACCTAAACAATAAAGAGCCAGGCTAGCAGCGGCGCTTCCCCGAACACCAAAATAAATGCCCTGATTTTTAGCAAAGGAAATAATATCCCAAACAACTAGGAAATAATCAGCAAAATTTGTTTTTTGGATAATATCAAGCTCATAAGCTAGTCGCCTCCTTGCGTCCTCGCTTGGTTTGGAGTAGTGGTTTTCTAATCCTTGCCAACAAAGTTCAGCTAGAAAATCATCAGCCGTCCTACCTTGAGGCAATGATATCTTGGGCAGGTGAACCTTGGTAAAATCTAGCTCTAACTGACACATTTCAGCAATGTGCTGGGTGTTCTCTATGGCTTGAGGTAAATCGTGGAACTCGCTTTCCATTTCTTCAGGGCTTTTCAGGTAAAAGAAATCTCCAGCCATTCTTAGTCTTTTTTCATCATATATTGAGCTGTTGGTTTGTATGCATAGTAGGAGCTCATGGATAGGAGCATCTTCCTTGTTGATATAGTGAACATCGTTAGTAGCTACCAAAGGAATAGCGAGCCTTTCAGATAAGGAAATAAGCTCCTGATTAACATGCTTGAGTTCAGGGATAGGATGCCTTTGAATCTCGAGGTAATAGTCAGGAAAAGTTTCCTTATACCAGGAAGCGGTTTTGAGTGCTTCATCAAGCTGACCATTCAAGATAAGTCGAGCTAGCTCACTGTGAACACAACCGGAAAGAACGATGAGCCCGTCGCTATGAAGAGACAAAAGCTTTTTATCTATTCTTGGTTTATAATAGAAGCCCTCGAGGTGGCTTTTAGTAACGAGTTGAATTAAATTACGGTATCCCGTTTCATTTTTGGCTAACAAACTGAGATGACAGGGATTGCGATGTGCAGCGTCTCGGCTTTGATGATTGGTTTCAGCAAGGTAAACTTCGCAGCCGATGATTGGCTTTATCCCCGCTTCTCTGGCGGCTACATAAAAATCAATCACTCCATACATTGTCCCGTGGTCAGTAATAGCAAGGCTATCCATGCCTAATTCTTTGGCCTTGGCAATAAGTTTAGGAATGCGACACATGCCGTCAAGCAAGCTATATTCAGTATGAACATGGAGATGGGTAAACTTCTTCGGCATTTTATTAATTATAGCATTGCTTTATACCAATGATTAGGAAACTAAAGTGGAAAAAAATTCTCATAGCGACTCTCTACAGCTTATTTATAGTGTGTTTCCCCGTTTTGTTTTGTACCACTACTGTCCGTTGTAGTGTTAACAGCATTCATCTCTATGAGTATGGCTTCGATAGATATGGTGTAAGCGAAGATACCGGGATAGACAGGGAACAGTTAGGCAATGTGGCAAAAAGGCTTGTTGACTACTTTAATTTTAGGGTAGAGACACCCCAAATGATGGTAGTTATTGAGAGTGGGGAAGAGATTCTGCTGTTTCAAGAAGATGACCAGAACCGCGAGCTTACCCATCTCGCGGATGTCAGGTGGCTATTTCAATTCAACCATCGAGTTCAGTTAGCAAGCCTGGCTTATGTCATTATTTATATTTTGCTCTTTTTATTGTGGAGGAAAGGTCACTGGCAAGACTTAGCCAAAGGGATAAGGTGGGGATGTGCCCTTACTCTAGTTCTTATAGCTGTGCTGGGCATCGCCTCTGTCTTTATTGACTTTGAGCAATTATTTGTCCAGTTCCACCATGTTGCTTTTGACAATCCATGGTGGATGAGTTCGGGCTATCTCCCCAAGCTGTTTCCTGAGCAGTTTTGGCAGGACATCGCCTTCTTGGGCGCCGGGGTTATAGCCGCCGAAGCCCTGCTGCTGGGTAGCCTTGCTTGGGCAATTCCATTTATCTGGAGAAAGAGGCACAGCCAGTAGCTTATTAACCACTCAAAGGGGTAAATAGGTGTGTACGGCGGACTAGATGCCGGGGAATTCTTTAGCTGAAAATTTCAAATCAAGGGCTAAATAAATCTAAAAGGCTTCCTGAGATTTAGCCAACTTTGCCAAATTCCAAGAAGCCCTTGCTTGCCAAAAACTAGGCTGTTCAGAGCCCGGCAATAAGAACACTAGCGATATTCATCAGTGGGAAGCCCCCAAGGTTATGGGTAACGCCAAGCTTTACATTCTTTATCTGTCTTGGTCCTGCCTTACCTTGAAGTTGTTTATATACCTCATACATCATCCGCAAACCAGAGGCTCCAATGGGATGTCCAAAACACTTTAGCCCCCCATCGGACTGTATTGGCTGAGCACCATCCAGGTTAAATCGCCCTGCCGTGACATCATCTCCAGCCTTCCCTCTGGGACTAAATTGCAAGTCCTCCATAGTTACCAACTCGGTTATGGAGAAGCAATCGTGGACTTCGGCCATGCTTACTTCCTCACGGGCATTTTTCACCCCAGCCTCTTTGTAAGCTGCTATAGCAGCATGAGTTGTTGTTTCTATATGCGTGCCATCATAGGAGCTATGCATTAGTTCTATTCCTGAGCTAACCGAGATTTGCAATGCCTTGATATAGACAGGGTCGGCCCTGAATTTCTTAGCCATATCGGCTCGAGTAACAATTGCTGCTGCTGAACCATCGCTCACTCCACAGCAATCATATAATCCTAAAGGCCAGGCAATAATAGGAGCGCTCATAACTTGCTCTACAGTGATTTCTCTTCTAAGATGAGCCTTGGGATTCATAGCACCATTATGATGACTTTTTGAAGACACCATGGCCAGAATTCTCTTCCCTTCATCTGGTTTGAGGTTATACCGGGCAAAATAGCGAGTGGCCAGCGTAGCAAACGCGCCAGGTGCGGTAAAATTTGGCGCTATCATCCTCGTCTCAGTTCCCGACAGCCGGGCAAACTCAGGAAGACCAGCGTAACCGGTATCCTTTAGTTTCTCCACGCCAAGCGCCAAGGCAATATCGTAAGCTCCAGAGGCGACAGCATAACAAGCTCCTCGTAAAGCTTCAGAACCAGTGGCGCAAAAGTTTTCCACTCTGGTTGCTGGAATGAAGGGCAACTTCAAGGTATGTGACAGAGGAAGTGCACTTTTGCCGCAAAACTGCTCGTCAAAGCAAGTCCCCAACCA
>MNYD01000043.1 GCA_001872925.1 Dehalococcoidia bacterium CG2_30_46_19
ATTCCCGGGAGCTGAACATATTGAATTTGATGCGCGTAGAGCTGTAGATATAGCCAAGAGAATAGTTAGAATTGCAGTTGAGAACTTTCCCAATAGAAATAAAGAAAGAGTGATGATTCCCGGAAAACCGGTTAAATTGGTGGCTGGCTTTTCTGTTGAGGCAATCTTGAAAGCTCTAGGTGGTACACCTAAACCTTTGATTGACGCTATAAAGGATGGCAAAATACGTGGAGCTGCTGGTGTAGTCGGATGTAACAATCCTAAAATTCCCCAGGACTATGGGCATGTAGAACTGGTTAAGGAGTTGATCAAAAATAATGTGTTAGTTGTTGTCACCGGATGTGGTGCTATTGCGACTGCGAAAGCTGGTTTATTGCTTCCTGAAGCAGCAGAACTTGCGGGAGATGGGCTTAAAGAAATAGCTAAAGCTCTTGGTATTCCACCTGTGCTCCACATGGGTTCCTGTGTAGATAATACTCGTATTCTCGTTTTACTGGCCGAGTTAGCCAAGGCATTGAATGTGGATATCAGTGATTTACCTGTAGCTGGTGCTGCTCCTGAATGGATGTCAGAAAAAGCAGTTAGCATTGGGACTTATGTTATAAGTTCAGGAGTTTTTACAGTCCTAGGCACAATGCCACCTGTCTTAGGTAGCTTGGCAGTTACTAATTTACTAACAAGGGATTTAGAAGGAGTAATTGGAGCCAACTTTGCGGTTGAACCAGACCCGGTAAAAGCAGCTGGCTTAATGGTTGATTATATTGAGAGTAAAAGAAAAGCGCTGGGGTTAACTTAGTTCATTAACTAGAATGGGTGGAGGGGTAGGTTTTCCTGTATCAACGTTCATCACTTGGGGCAAAGGATGAGAATAATAATCATTGGTCAGGGACCAGCTGGGACAAGTGCTATAGAATCAATAAGAAGTTACGACCAAGAATCTGAGATAACTGTTATATCGGGTGAGAATAGTATCCCATATTCTCCTACATTGTTACCTGATTATCTATTGAATAAAGAAAAAGAAGTTCTATTCTGGAAAGGGAAAGATTTTTTCTCTAGAATGAATGTTCATGCAATATTAGGTGAAAAGGCAACCAAAATATTCCCAGAGGAGAACAAATTACTTACTCAATCAAAAAAAGAATTTACTTACGATAAACTTCTTCTCGCTGCAGGAGCTTTTGTTACCATTCCTAAAATTAAAGGTTTAGACAAAAAGGGAATTTTTAGTTTTAAAACCTTAGAGGATACTGAAAATATACTAAATTGGCTGGGGAAAGAAAGAGTTAAAAGAGCCGTCGTTATTGGAGCTGGATTTATTGGATTGGATGCAGCTATTGTTTTGAAGCAGAAGGGTTTGGATGTAAAGGTTGTGGAGATACTCGACCATGTACTTCCAGCCATGCTTGATAAAGAGATGGGGGAACATGCTATAGGGATTTTGGAGAAAAAAGGGATACAAATCTTATGTGAAGAAAAAGTCGTAGAGATAAAAGGGAAGAAGAAAGTGAATAAGGTTATTCTTGAATCAGGAAAAGAGCTGAAATGCGAGATTGTAATTTTAGCCGCTGGTGTTAAACCTAATCTATCCTTTATTGATGGAAAATTAAAAACTGGCCGGGGAATAATTGTTAATCAATATCTTCAAACTTCAATAGAGAACGTATTTGCTGCAGGAGATATAATAGAATTTGAAGATAAAATCACAGAAGAGCGTAGAGTGAATGCTATTCATCCTAATGCAGTTATTCAGGGGAGAGTAGCTGGCAAGAATATAATTGGCCAACGGGAAAAATATTCAGGTCTAGAAGGTATTAATATTATTAAAATATTTGACTTACCAATTGTTTCTGCTGGTGCAATGCAGGGAAATGTAATTAGAAAATTTGAGGAAGGCGAATATAGAAAATTCTACGTCAAAGACAAAAGGATAGTAGGGTTGCAGTTTGTGGGTAGTACTGATAAAGCGGGTATTTACTATTCGCTGATGGGTAAGCATGAAAGTTTAGAGGGGAAGGAGCGTCTCATATTCGATGAACGGTTTAACTACGGTTATATGCTTACCTTGTGTTGTAAAGCGCCAGCTTTGCTGTAAGCTATGTCTTTGTGAGTATGTGTTACTACAAATGGAGTTTTAAGCCGAAGATTATTTTTGACGCCTCAAAATGGCAAACGGCTGTGTCCCATAACTAACCCTTTGCCAGTTGAAACGCTTTTCCATAATCCTACATACGCATGCGGAGGCTACCGGGGGATCCAGTGGTAGCTGAAGTTAGAAAAAGGTTTCCAGATCATTAAAAAGGTCGAGTTTTTGGACAACTTCTTTACTGAATGAGGATGAGTGGACGCCTACGGAGTCCGTAGTGGAAAAGACCGGATTTAACGAAGATTTTGTCAAAGCTGTGCTGTCTGCTTCAGAGAAATGGTGCCAGCCACACATCTTGCGATTAAAAATTTTAAGGACTACTCTACAATCTGCGAGAGGATGGTAGTTGATAACTATATCATCCGCTCTGGTGAATATTTTTGATGACCTGGTTCACATAGATAGGTAGCGTTCCTGTGGGCGACAGGAAATGGGACTCTATCTGTTAATATCTCATTGCAGCCTGGTTTCCTCTTTTTGGAAGGGAGAGAGCTAAGGCGATAATAAAAGGTCGCATATAGCATCACGCCTATATCATAACAACTATGAAAGCTAATCTGCTATTAACTTTCTGCAACTTGTTGCAACAACTTTGGTAATTTGTTATACTGCTTTATATGAGCTGCGATAAGATTCTGCGAGAGAAAGGTTATCGTTTGACTCCACAGCGCATGCTGGTCATTGAAGCTCTCCATAATGCCGATAACCACATCAGCGCTGAAGAAATTTTCGAGCAATTGCATGCTCGCTATCCTTATAGCAACATCTCTACCGTCTATCGCACCCTGGAATTATTAAAGAAGTTTAACTTAGTCACAGAAACCGATTTTGGCGAAGGGCGCGTTCGCTGCCATGTTGGCGAGAAGAGCCACCACCATCACCTCGTCTGCCACAGGTGTGGCAAGATAACGGATTTGGACGAATCTGTATTATATCCACTGAGAGACGCTTTGCTTCGCGATTACGGGTTTGAAGCTGATTTGAGGCATTTAGCTATTCCAGGAGAGTGCAGTGAGTGCAGCAAGAAAGGGGGACAATCTTGGCTATGAGTGAGATTCAAGAAAGATTGCCTATTTTGCTTGATTACTGGATTGAGCATAACCGGGAGCATGAGCAGGAGTTCCGCGATTGGGCTGATAAGGCTGCCGCTTTATCCAGTGAGGTAGCACAACAGCTACAAGAAGCAGCTGCCAGGATGGCTGCGGCTTCCAGCGACCTGGAAAAAGCACGGCAGACATTAGCGAAGAACAAGGAGGGATATTAAGGTGTGTTTAGCTAGAGTTTATGAAGTTGCAAAAGAAGGTGAGCCTATCGTGGAAGACATCGCATACATGATTATTGAGGGCAACCGTGTGGAGATAGAGACCCTCTTCGGGGAAAGGAGAGTTTTTCAGGGCAAGGTGCGTCAAATTGATTTCGTGAAATCCAGGGTGGAGCTAGAAAAAGAATAATTTTTTTGCCAGCTTGTTGCAATTAATTGCAAATACAAGTAATATTAAAAAGGAGGTGTATTTAGATGCATATACCGGACGGATATCTGTCGCCCCAAACCTGTGCAGTAATGTACGTCGTAGCCGCACCCCTGTGGGCAAGAGCGGTAGCGGTAATGAGGAAAACTTTCACTCAAAAGACTATACCGGTTCTCGCCATGCTCGCCGCCTTCTCATTCCTGATAATGATGTTCAATGTGCCTATTCCAGGTGGAACAACAGCTCATGCGGTTGGCGGGACTCTTATTGCCATAATCCTGGGACCATGGGCTGCC
>MNYD01000030.1 GCA_001872925.1 Dehalococcoidia bacterium CG2_30_46_19
ACTAAAGGAGCAGCCATGCAGGCAGAAGAAAGACTTAAGAAGGAACTTCACGATGTAGCAGTAGAAATAGATAAGGCTGAGAGGAAATTGAAGGCCCTGCGAAGACATCCTGCGGAGGTCTCAAAGGGCAAAACAAGATTCAGCTTCATCACAGGTAAGGAGCAGATGCTTGAAGCTGCGGAGGTTGCAAAGAAATTGGATGCTCTGAAGCATCGGGAACAGGGGATTCGGGATAGATTGCACTTGCGCAGCCAGTAACTAGAAGTGTGTTCGGTAGGTAAGTGAAACCAGGGCAACGGATTTAGGAAGGGATACACACTGCTTAGAGCGGACATTCTATTCTGCTTACCAACGCTTATAGCAATAGTTTCAGACTTCCCCCAAGTCTTTGGTCGGGGGTTCAAATCCCTCCGCTGCCAGTCAGTGGTTAGTTTAGTTAATCTGTTCCTCTTTCAAGCGACCATATTGTATCCAATAATACTGGCTTTTCAGGGAATATCTCTCTAAACCAATTTTGCCAAGCAAGATATACCTCCTGGAAAATATACTGTAATTCTGATAAAACCCTGTCTGGTATTTTAATGGACTTAGGATTGTTAGCTTTGAGTTGTTTATTTATCCTTCTGTGTTCAGGTAGAATATATTTCTCATAACCCTGAGGATAATTTTTCCTAAAGTACCGAATCATTACACTATCCAATGGCACGTGTAGAAATGGTCTTACCTTTTTCGCAGTCGCTCCATCTGGTAGACTGCTCCTATCCACATAATTCTTCAAAAATACGTTAATTGATTTTTGAGCCTCTCCGTAAGATAGGTGTTTTGCATCCTTTCTTTTTATATGGCTTTGCACGGCCTTAACGAATGATTCATGAAAACTGTCAAAATCGCTAATCGTTGTTATACTTGTTAACCTTGGAGAAAATTGTAAAGCCAAGTCTTGAAATGTCTTCACGGAGCCCTTTATGTATATTGGACCCATTCTAGATAGTATTACTGCCCCCATCGCAATTCCTTTAATGATGGCCTCTTCTTCTTTATCTTTACATCGCTTAATCAACTCGGAGTAATCTTCCATTGTTACCTCCTTTTGAGAAACTTGCCATATTATACCAACTGCATCCAAAACTCACACCCACATCCCTATTGACCCTCTCCTGGTTCTCTAGTATCGTCTCGCATCTCGAAGAAAAGAAGTCTTTGGTCGGGGGTTCAAATCCCTCCGCTGCCACTTTTTCTTGAAGTCCTACGGTTAAAGAATGGTGGAGATAGCTTGATGTTGCAGAGGTTGTTGGGTCATACGACGTTAATGATGACGAATAGGTATTGCCAAGCCGTTGGATGCTACGATGCGGTAGAGGCTCATAAACGGTATTCACCAGTGGATAGATTACAAGGCTAATTCATTTGGAGATACTAACAGGAATATATTCCATCCCTTGGCTGAGTCCATTGAATAAAATCATAGTTGTAGTAATTGGGGAGAGCGGAGACGTTCTCCATATCGAAAGAGCCGAGAGATTTAACCGTCTCTTGGTTTTTTGTTTGCCAGAGTTGCACAAAGAAGGGAATACGTCCGTCAGTTCTTGCTCTGTGAATCCTCTGGAAGAGATGAGTTAAATCTCACCAGTGAATCCCAATCTATCTTGCCCTCGGAACAAAATTTTTCACTAAATTCAATGGTGAACTTGTTAATAATCTGGGAGTATTCTTCGTAAAACTCCTCGTTCCTCTCTTTGGCTTTGTGTCCCAGAGGTTTGATTAACCTGAGATATAGTTCTTTGTCTCCTGAAATGAATTCCCAAAATTTCTGTCCACAGTATTTGAAGTAATCACCCTTATCTGGATTTTTCTCACGACCATAACAACAACCGTTGATTGAAGCAATCTGAAGAGTTGAGTTGCTTGTTCTTAGTATACGCTTCGCTCTGTTGAAATCCTCTCTCATTTTTCGGATTTGACCACTATATCCCCAATTAGGTCCAGATTTGATAGCAACCATGTATCTAATACCATCCCTATCGAATTCCAGGTCTATGCCTTCCGATGAGGATTTCTTACCATTGTACACTTTACCATTTATGAATATGGCCAATCCTTCCAGGAAGTCGCCAAAGATGGCTTCTTCTTGAGAAGACAAATGGGCATCAAGCAGAGTCTTGACTAGCTCTTGAGCAATGAGCATATTCTTTGCTTTGAATAGGTAGGGATTCTTTCTTCTAAGAATCTGGCTTAACTTTAGTTGCTTCAAATTATGTAGGCGATGCGAATGAAATGTACCTATATTCTGCTCGACATAAGCTTCCATTTCAGCTAGTTTAATCATCTCCATACGCAAATCTCTCTAAATGAGCATCTGCTTTTTGTTTAGGTTATTTTGAGCAATTTCAAAAAATTCAGTTTGAGGTTCGATTCCGATAGAGTTTCGCCCCAACGTTTGTGCCGCTCTCAGAGTAGTACCAGACCCAGAAAAGGGGTCTAATACCCAGTCCCGTTCTTCAGTAAACAGCTTAATAAACCATGTTGGTAGTAACTCAGGGAAAACAGCACTATGGTTTTTATTCCCGCACTCGGTAGCCAGATGTAATACGTTAGTCGGATAGACTTTGCTTCTACCGATCCAATTCGCAACTCTCTTACCAAAACCACTCTTGGCTCTTGACTCATCACGTATGTTATCCGTTTTGCTAAGGTGGCTCAACCTAGTCTTAGACCAATCGCCAACTGGTATCATCACAGCTTCTTGGAACATCTTGAATTTCTTCTCTTTGTTGAATTGCAGTAGCCGTTCCCACGAATCCCTGAATCTATTGTTCCACTTACCTGGGTAGCAATTCTTTTTGTGCCACATGAATTCCTCCGTCCACAACCACCCTTGCTTCCGCATGGCTAATATAAGCTCCAAGACATAAGTATGTCTTTCGCCATCAACTACACGTTCCTTTATGTTGAGGATAAACGTGCCCGTTGGTTTAAGAACTCTTAATAACTCGTATGAAATAGGTAAAAACCATTCCACATATTTATCTGGGTGAATTCCCCCGTAAGTGTGCTTTCGTTGGTCTGCATAGGGGGGCGAAGTGAAAATGAGGTCAAAGAAGTTATCATCTAGTTCCCTCAATTTATCGGGACAACTCCCAAGAATAATTCTTGTAGATGGTTCTGTTGTCATATTCCTATTCGTTCCAATTAAGACAAATAACAGTTTCCTTTATTATACAGCTATAAGCGTAAGAATTAAATCCGAGAAAGTATAAGTATGTTCTACCCTACAGTGGTGGGTATCACCATTGCCAAAAATGTCTGGTAGTTGGATAGTCATAGCCAGTATCATCACGGTCAGGTTTTTCCGGTGGGAGTAGCAGGACGTCACCACGTGAAGACTATATCCAGAGTTCTATACACTGACCAACGTGGTCTACTTAGATGGCATCGAATTGGCACTACTAACAGGTCAAGGCTATGAAGCACTGCAGAGAGTCGGAGTACGGAATTAGAGTACGCTCTTTTAACTGGTCAGCTCAGTGCCGAGCCTAGAAAGTACGGCCAGATTACTAAGGCAAGCAAAATCTTCCACCAAACCAGATTGGCGTAACCGATTGTAAATAGCCAGCCGATGAACCAAATAGGGGCTACGAAAACCGGGGAGCCGCGGTGGTACCAACGTTTTCCTCCCTCTGTCATGTTTTCCTCCTTTTACAAGATAATCTACTATTGATTTGATGACTTTCCCTGCAATATCTTAATGATAAGTCTACTGGATAACAAAATCTAGTGTTGTTGTAGGTTAACTCATAGATAGGAGAGTGTTCACCATTTGCCAGTTTTATAGCGTGCTATCCCCATAGCGATAAAGCCTACAGCTTAAGTCCTAGCACTGCGTCTGCGTGTGCTACCTTTTTTATACGCTTAGCAAGAGACGCTAAGTTAGTGAAGGACAAACGTAAAGGGGAAAGGGGAATTGGTATGCAAAGTAAAGCCGATTTGCTATCTATTAGAATTGACCTGTTACGAAAGTTACCAGATTTCAGGAGTGGATGGGACCCAGCAGACATTCAAGTAGTATTGCAACAGTTTGAGAGACATTTATCACATCTTGAGAAATAGAAAAATAGAATTACATTGCACATTATCAATTCTAGTGATGCAGGCGATGGCATTAGCAAAAGTTCAAGCTGGGCAACTCGATGGGATTCGCGTTGGTGCTAGAGAAGTAGCCTAGAATATGAGTGACTGCGGAGGCTGAGATACATGGGTAACACTCATGGTATGGTTAGTAATGATATTAACTTACCATAAGGAGTTACCAGGATGAGAAAGTCAACCAGCTTCTACTTCTTTAAAAGAAAGCCCATTATTCTGGAGAATAGGTATGAGCACTGGAGAGGGGTGGCAGACCTTTTACGCTTTACCACCCGTGAGAGACTGAGAGTAGAATGGATAGTCTTCTACTATACCGCGGGA
>MNYD01000133.1 GCA_001872925.1 Dehalococcoidia bacterium CG2_30_46_19
GAGAGTGAAGTTCTTGAAGCTGAGGAGGAATTAAGAAGACACGAAGATTTCCTGCTTCTTCATGAAAACATATCTAAATTACCCATTAAGTATCAGGATGTAATTACCCTGAGGTTCTTTGAAAACAAACAAATCAAGGAGATAGGGGAAATTTTAGGGAAATGGGAAGGGACTATAAAATCCTTGCTTCATCGAGGCTTGAAAAAATTAAAGAAATTAATGGAATAAAATGCAACCTTTTTAAGGCCGGAGCGTTATAGTAGTTAGAGACAATAAATGAAGGAAGAGGAATTAATCAAAAAGCTAGAAAACATAGCTCCTCCCGGGATTGAGGTTCAAAGCCACCGACGCCGGCTAAGAATGGCTTTGCTTGATTCTGAGTATTTCAGGGAGCAACCGGAGGTTGGTGTTTTTGGCCAAGTGAGCTCGACCGTGAAAAGAGGGGTAGATGTGCTAAGAGGATTAATTTCATGGCGACCGGTATGGAAGCCAGCCCTGGTTAGTACTCTAGCCATAGCTTTAATTGTTGGCTCTGCTTTATTTGTTCCATCGCTTGTTACTCCATCGACGGGGACATTGACAGGGACATTGCCGCCTGGTATTGCCAAATCCAGCGGTGAGGAATCAAATGCTCCAGCCAAGCCCATACTCAGTTCACCAGCCAATAGTAGCAGGGTTGGATTCATAGGGAAACAGGCTCTGACGTTTCAGTGGACGGTGGTGACAGAGTTTAGTGGAGTAAGCTATAAGTTACAGATTACCAGCGACCCGAGCTTCGTCAACCTAACGATTCCTGAAGTTAGTGGGTTGACGGAAACCAGCTATACCTTGTCTCAAGGGCAAGCTTTGCCCTATGGCACTTATTACTGGAGGATGAAGGCAATATATAGCGCCCAAAATGATAGCGGCTGGACCGCTCCTCATTCTTTCCAAGTGGGACTCATGCCCCTATGGACATTTATTGTTATAGTAGTTGTAATCGGGATGCTCGTTGCTGCTTTGGTTTATCGCTTCGCCCTGAAAAGATGAGAAAGCTGGTCACTGTAAACCTTTTCCCAAAAGTTTCGTTTTTATTAACGGAGAATAAAATAAAAGGAGGAAATGAATGAAACAAGGAAGGAGGCTTAGATGAAAAAGACTTGGTGGTTAATTCCTTGTTTAGTGGTATTATTAGCATTGGGTGCTGCTGGATGCACTCAGGTGGTAACTTCTCCCTTACCACAGCAAAACACTGGCATATGGGTCACTGGCCAAGGGGAGGTAATGGTGATTCCTGACATAGCTGAGCTGTATCTTGGTATTGAAGCCCAAGCAGATACAGTAAGCGAAGCTCAGGCACAGGCAAGCGAGGCAATGGATAAGGTGATGGAAGCACTGAAGGATAACGGCGTGGCCGAGAAAGATATCCAGACACAGCAATTTAGCATCTACTCGGTGACAAGATGGATTAATGAGAGTGGCGAAGAGGAGATTGTTGGCTATCGAGTTACCAATATAGTGCTTGCTAAGATAAGGGAGGTGGATAAGGCTGGTATTATTATAGATGCTGTAGCCAAGGCTGGGGGTGACCTTACCCGGATTCAGAGCATAAGTTTTTCTGTGGATGACCCTACGCCATATTATGAGGAGGCACAAGGCAAGGCGATGGAAGACGCCAAAAATAAGGCAACGCAGTTAGCTACCTCAGCCGGTATTCAGCTTGGTAAACCCACCTACATTTCCGAAGGAGCGGCATATGTCCCCAAATATTTCGCTGAGGTGGGAGGAAATGAGGCTTCTTCTTCAACTCCTATCAGCCCCGGAGAATTGAAGATTACGGTCAACGTTCAAGTAGTTTATGAAATTAAATGAGCGAATTGTGGATGAAAGGCTCTTAGCGAAGTGAATATGAAATTATTGATTGGTTTATTAGCTTTAGGTGCGATATTGCTAATCGCAGGCATAGTGCTGGCAATTTTGTAGCTACGCTAAGCGTTTTTTATCCTTTTTGGTTATACTAAAATACTAACTGGAATGGATGACATTTTGCTTGTAGATAAGCCTAAAGGGCTTACTTCGTCCCGCGTCGTGGAGTTAATGAGGAAGAAGTTAAAGGTAAAGGCTGGTCATACCGGTACGCTGGACCCCATAGCTACAGGACTTTTGATTGTTCTTACTGGCAGGCGCACCAAAGAAGCTTCGTCATTCTTAACATTGAATAAGAGTTATGAGGTAAAAGCCAGGTTGGGTATGCAAACTGACACTTTTGATTGTGATGGGAAAATTCTGCAGCAAAACGATGCCACGATAACAAAGGAGGAGTTGGAGGAGGTGCTGAAGGAATTCCGTGGTGAAACCTGGCAGGTTCCCCCTCCCTTTTCTGCTAAAAAGTTAGCTGGCCATAAAGCTTATGAACTGGCCAGAAAAGGCGTTAGCGTGGAAGTGCCGCCTAAGAAGGTTAGCATTTATTCCCTGAAGCTTGAGGAGTTCCAATTTCCGTATTTCACCTTTGACTGCGATGTTTCTTCCGGGTTCTACGTTAGAAGCCTGGTTCATGACATTGGAAAGAAGTTATCTGTCGGTGCTATGGTGGTGGAGGTTCGTCGCACCGGAGTTGGTCATTATCGGGTAGAGCAGGCTAAAAAATTAGAGGAAATTTTGAGCTGAAAGGCCTGAATTTCTGCCCTGTTTTTCCCATTTTAGATAAAATAAAAAGGGGACAAGTGAGACACTTGCATTGGAGTATTTGTGTTAGCCGGGCGATACTATGCTGGTAGAGAGAGGGACGGTATAATGAAAGGTAAGAATAACGGAGGTTAATATGAGCAAGTTTAAAAGGTATTTAACGCTATTAGCTATTGTGCCACTTCTGGGCTTTATGGCTGTAAGTTGTGCTCCCACTGTGCCCCCAACTGGCACAGTTGAGGTGCATGTCACTGACCCTGGGCATAGCAGCAATGTAACTAGCATAAATATCACTGCCTCAGCAGTGGAAATTCACAGGGCAGGAAACGAGCAGGAGCAAGAACAAAATCAGAGCGAAGAGCAGGAAGGGGAGTGGATATCATTAAATATCACCGATTCTAGCTTTGACCTTATCGCACTTAGAGAAGGTGGATTGGAGCAGCTTCTTGCCGAGGGAAATGTAACTGCGGGGCATTACACCCAAATCCGCATGACCATTGCGAAGGTTGAGGTAACCTTAAACGGTGAAACTAAGAATGCCACGGTACCAAGCAACGAGTTAAAATTCGTCCGTCCATTTGATATAGTAGGGGGACAGACTACTATTCTTACTCTGGACTTTGACGCTGATGAATCGGTAACTGTTACTGGAGCTGGCAAGGTTATTGTTAGACCGGTAGTGACTTTAAACGTTACTATGCCATCCAAGTAGGAAAATGGAAAATGAGGTACAGCAAGCAGCTTGGTATGTGGTGCTTACTGCTGGCTTCTAGACGAGAAAAAAGAAAATTGTGAAGGGTTTAATTTCCGTCCTTTTAATTATCGCTTTCCTTGTTAGTGGTTGTGCGTCCGGGGTCACACCCTCCCAGTTTACCATACCTTCGGTAGTCGGAGGTGAGGTATTAAATCCTAAATTTATCATGGCGGATTGCTATGAGCCCAATCAACTCTCTATATCTCTTAATGCCCCTGACTACACACTGCCATTAGATTTAAATGAAGTGACAAATTTTGAGGAGGTGGAATCCACTTTTTATCTAACCGAGAGCCAGAGGCAACTTTTGCAGGAAAATGGCTTTGTGATTATTCCCTGGTACGGAGATGACATTGTCCAGACCTATAAGACATTGAAGGAGCAGGAAATACCTATTTTTGTTACTTCG
>MNYD01000044.1 GCA_001872925.1 Dehalococcoidia bacterium CG2_30_46_19
AAATTTAACCAATGGCCTAGCTCTGGGCGCTGTTTATGGCTTGGCGACCATGGGTTTGAGCCTGATATTCGGAGTCCTCAGAGTGGTTAATGTGGGACACGGACAGTTTATCATGGTGGGAGCATTTGTCACATTAATCATGTTCACAGCCCTGGGCCTATCTCCAGTGGTAGCCATCCCTGCAGCGCTATTATTAGGTATTGCGTTAGGATTTGCCTTCTTTTACACCATAATGCGGAGGTTAATTAAGGCTCCCGAACTCGCCTCGCTTCTGGCTACCTTCGCTATAGGCATCCTCCTGGAAGAAATCGTAAAACACATTTTTGGTGCTGAGTTCAGGGGCTACAACTGGGATTTAGGCAAAATAGTCTTGCCCATAACAGTCATACCCATGACTAAGGTCTATGCTTTCATCGGCAGTATTGTTATAGCTGCACTTCTTTATCTTTGGTTCAACAGGACAAAGATGGGAACTGCAATAAGGACTGTAGTTGAGGATAGCGAAGGGGCAAGGGTCTGTGGAGTTAATGTAGGTTGGAGCTACGCCCTGAGCTTTACCATAGGGATTGGCTTAACTGTGATGAGCGGCGTTTTTCTCACTATGTTTATTCCAGTGGGCATCAACCCCTATATGGGTGGACCTTACACCTTGAAGGCCTTTGTCATAGCTGTATTAGGTGGCCTTACTTCCCCCTATGGTGCTTTCTTTGCCGGTTTGATATTTGGTCTCATAGAGAATGGCTCTTATACCTTGTTTGCCTTAATACCCGGCGTGGAGCCTTTTGCACTGACCCGATTCCTGACTTTCCTGATACTGCTCATCATTCTCTTAATTAGACCTACTGGACTTTTAGGAGCTAAAAAATGAGGCCAAAAATAGAGAAGTATTATCCCTTGATACCTGTGTATGTGGCATATCTTGTCATGTTTTTAATTGGTCGCACTATGCCGTCGATGTGGCAGATGGTAGCATTACTCGCCTTTTATTGTGCCATAGGGCAGGCTTTTAACATATTTCTGGGCATGACGGGCTATGTAGATTTTGGTTACGTAGCCTTCATGGCATTAGGCACATACGGGATGGCTCTGGGCATAACTGCCTTCTACCAAACTGGGCTTGGCATAGGCATCATATTCATCGGGCTTCTCCTCGGTGTAGTCATGGCAACTTTGCTATCCCTGGCTGTAGGTTCCGTTGCCTTAAGGCTTAGAGGGGCATATTTTGCTATAGCCACCATAGGGGTAAATGAGGGCTTCAGGTATTTTGTTGAGGGGGCAAAAATATGGGGCGGCTCTGAAGGGATGATATTTTCCAGGGAATTGAAAGAGGCATTCGGAGCGGAAATGGCCAGCCAGCTATCCACATTGTGGGCCGATGTGGCAGTGTTTATCATAGCTGTCGTTGCTGCTTTTGTAACTATCTATTATATGAGGGGCAAGATTGGCTATGCCCTAACTGCCTTAAGAGAAGATGAGGATGCCGCTAAGGTTATGGGAATCAATGTCACTAAATATAAGATAATAGCGTTTATAACCAGCGCCGCATTCGCTGGACTGATTGGAGCCATGGCTTGGGCATTAAAACTGACCTACGTATTTCCTCCCGATGTATTCAAAATACATTACACTATAGAATGCATAATCGTTGTTCTGCTTGGTGGTGCAGGGACTCTTCTTGGTCCGGTAGTGGGAGGGCTCATCTACGCATTTTCTAAATATTGGCTGGCTGTTGTCGCCCCCGGATTTCAACTGCTCATTTTCGCCCCGATCATCATTGCTATTATCATGGCATTCCCCGAAGGAATTATGGGGCTAGTAAAACGAAGGGCAAAAGGCACGGGATGGGAAAAGTATATAATATAGAAGGCTTATGGCATTATTGGAACTGGAAAATATAACCAAGAGGTTTGGCGGTCTTGTAGCCGTAAACGATGTGAGTTTACAAATCGAGGCGGGGGAGCTAATCGGCATAGTAGGCCCCAACGGTAGTGGAAAAACAACCCTATACAATGTCATCAGCGGTGTTTATTCACCGGAAGAGGGAAGAGTCATTTTCCAGGGCAAAGATATCACAAATCTGCCACCATACAGGAGAGCCCCCCTGGGAATCGGAAGAACATTCCAGATTCCCAGACCCTTTAAGTCCGCCAGTGTCAGGGAAAACGTGGCTATTGGAGCTATGTTTGGCACACTGAGTGGCAAAGTTAGTGTAGATGAATCTTTAGAGATAGCCGACCATTATATTGAACTTGTCGGTTTACAGGCTTATAAAGATAAAGCTGCTGGAACGCTAACCCCAACAGAAAAGAAATTGATGGAAATTGCCCGTGCTTTAGCTATGAAGCCCAAACTACTCCTTATGGATGAAGCCATGGCTGGAATGCATCCCAGTGACATTGATAATATGGTTAAGTTTATAAAAAAGGTTGGAGTAGAAGAGAACATAGCTATTGTTTCTATGGTGGAGCATATCATGCGTGCCATGGTGGGATTTGCCCAGAGGATAATTGTGATGCACCGAGGGGCAAAGCTGGTTGATGCCCCCACAGCTGAGGCTTTAAGCGACCCCAAAGTTATAGATGTGTATCTGGGACGTCCGTCAGGAGATTGACATGCTAAAGGTTGAGAATCTGGAATCAGGGTATGGACCTATGCAGGTTTTGTGGCAGCCTAGCTTGGAAGTAAAGAGAGGCTCGATAACTTCTTTGCTGGGACCAAATGGAGTGGGGAAAACAACCACTTTAAGCACCATTCTAGGGGCAGTAGTGCCTTGGGGTGGGAAAATTACCTATGAAGGGGAAGATGTCACCCACTTGCCCACTCACAAAAAAGTGGCCAGGGGCATTGTTCTAGTTCCTGAAGGAAGGCATTTATTTGTTAGCATGAGTACCCATGAAAATCTGACCATGGGGGCCTACCCTAGAGAGGCTGCTAAACATATGGCTGAATCTCTGGAGCTTGCGTATTCTCTATTCCCCATACTTAAAGAAAGGGCCAAGCAAAGGGCTGGGTCGTTGAGCGGCGGGGAGCAGCAGATGTTGACCATAGCAAGGGCATTGATGACCAAACCAAAATTGATAATGCTTGATGAGCCAAGCCAGGGATTAGCTCCGATTCTGGTGACTCAGGTTTTTGATACCATTAAGAAAATGAAGGCAGAGATAGGCTTGACCATACTGCTTGTAGAGCAGAACGTCGAAGCCTCCCTTAGCATTTCAGACTACGTTTATATTATGCACGAAGGTAGGATAAAGGCGGAAGGGAGTGCCGAGAAAATAAAGAGGTCACACGATATAAGAGAGGCCTATCTTGGAATTTAATAAGGGATTTTTAACGTCATTTTCCTGCGAAATTAACCAAGCATACACACTTCCTTGAGACAATACCTTATGTTACAATGACCTTCTACATTGCACCTTTAATAAAGGAGGAAAACAAGGATGCAGAAAGTAACTAAAGAGGAGCTTCTTGCCAAGACAAAGAAACCTGCCGAGGATGCCATGAAATTGCACGCATTCTACCGCGGTAAAATGCAAACAATGCCCAAATGCCAGGTTCGAGATTTTAACGACTTTGCCATTTACTATACCCCTGGTGTAGCTGAGCCCTGCCGAGCAATACAGGCAAATGAGGAAAGATTGGGTGAGCTCACTAATAGATGGAATACCATAGCAGTAGTCTCTGACTGCACCAGAGTCCTTGGACTGGGGGATATTGGTCCTAAGGCAGGCTACCCAGTGATGGAAGGGAAGTGTCTGCT
>MNYD01000042.1 GCA_001872925.1 Dehalococcoidia bacterium CG2_30_46_19
CTATCGTTATCCGGGTCTGAGGCTTCACAGATGAGCGTGCAATTACCCGAAGGAACAACCCATTCCTTACTGGCTCTGAAATCAACAATTTCTGGCGAACGATTCTCTCTTACAACAATGTTGACCGATTGTGTGGCTGAATTACCATCCACATCAGTCACATTGACCGAGACAACATATTCACCAACTTCATCGGGAGCAGCCCAGGTAGCTATGGCTTCTTCGCTTGAGATATTGCCTCCGCTAGCTTGCCACTCGTAGCTTAGCTCACCACCCTCAGGGTCTGAAGCAATACACTCAACCTGGCACCTCTCTAGAGTAAGAACCATCTCTCGCTCAGCTTGCAGGCTGGTAATGACTGGAGGCTGGTTGGCCGGAACGCAGCTGCCTATGAAGAGGATAGTGATGGCTAAAACGGTTATGCTAGTTATCCCTTTATTTACCTTAAAGAAAGCTCGTTTTATTTGGGCTCCTCCTTTCTGCTCTTAATAAACCAGGGGCGAGAATGTAGAACTCCGGTAGGATGAAACAGCAATATAATCAGAGCTAAGCTAAAAAGCACAATGTCAAAGCATAGAGCTTGGAGCGGTGACATCGCTCCGAACAATATCTCCCACTTACCAAAGCAATGGGCGCATGTTGAAAACTGTTCTATACCCCGGCTCAGCGCATAAGAATTACTGGCCATGAATCCAATTGTAAGCGGAAGACATAAAGCTGCGGCAATTCTGGGAAACACACCTAGAAGTAGAAGAGCACCCAGAGCTATCTCTGCCCAGGGAAGGCAATAAAAAATAAGGTAAACCGTTGTGGGAGTATAGAAAGGTCCCAACAAGACATCAATAAATTCCAGTTCCCCAGGCAATTCTCCAAAGATAAGTGCTTTCCCAGTGCCTGATGCCAGCAGGGTCAGCCCCAAAAATATGCTTGGTCCTGAGGTTACCAAGTTTCTTTGCCAGCCCGTTTTTGACTGTTGTTTCATGGATTAGATGTCTCCCTGTAGCTTAATTTACCCTCTTGGGGAGAGCACCCCAGTCTGTTGCCCAAGAGGTTAGAGGAAAGCGTAGTCTTGTAAGCCTCAAGTCTGTATCCAGAGCACCACATAATATATTCCTATCCCGATAAAGATAATGGAAACTACCACATGAATTATTTTCTCAGCACGGGTAAGCGTGTTGAGCCAGGTAGAAACCCTGGACACGCCAATGGATAGAAGCATGCCAAATACTAAAACGGGGAGTCCAGTGCCAATAGCAAACACCGCTGGCAGTGTCACACCGCCGGTAGTCTTAAGAGCCAAAGGTATCAATAATCCAAAGAATAGAACAGCGCTATAAGGGCAAAAGGCTAGAGCGAAAAGTATACCTAATAGTAACCCACCTATCATCCCCAAATCAGCGACCTTTCCTCCTATTGAAGATAGCTTTCCACCTCCCAGGCTGAAAGAAAGACGATCGATGTTTAGCATTATCAGTCCTACTATAATTAGAAGTGGTCCCAGGATTTCTTCGCCGAAATCCTGAAGAAATGAGGCGAGTCCGGGGATTTCAAGGCCAGCCATGATGATCAGGATACCAAGGACGGAATAGGAAATCATGCGCCCCAGTGTATAGAGTGCTGCAGTCATAACAGCGTATCTGCGGTCTGTCACTCTGCGGCTGACATACGCTACGGCAGCAATGTTAGTAGCCATAGGGCAGGGGCTAATGGCAGCCAGCAACCCCAGAAAGAGTGCAGAGAGGACCGGGATATTAAGGTTTCCCGTGATGCTACCCAAATCCATCACTCCTCCCCCTTGAGGCTTTTCTCAATCTTACTTCTCACTGCCTCGGTGAATGCCTCATCATTACCCAGGAGGAGCCAAATATACGTCACTTCTTCGATGTGGTCAGTGCCATCTCTTATCGTGTTGATAAACAGAGATGATGTATAAGCCCTATATTTGTTGACAATGGCAGCGTTTTCTTCGTCCTGTACATCAAGCACCTGAAAAGTCACCTTGCCACTAGCCAACTCATCGGCGAAGTAAGTTTCCACGGTATAGCAAATGTCCTCTTCCGCATGGATACAGCGTGGGCAGCGAGGTGTGTGGTAAAAGTAAACAACATCGACCCTGTCGGCGGGACCCAAAGACGTGTCTGAAGGCGGAGGTGTAGTAGACGACGCACAACCTACCATTAGAGACAGGGCTAGGCACACCAGGAGGATGTGAGATAAAGTCTTGGTTACCATATTCATTGTAGCTCCTTTCTCTTCTTCAATTTAAGCATTTCCCGCTCCTTTTGTCAGTTCGGGCGTGGCTATTTCGGTGGGGAAGTAGCGCCGGCGGAACCGAAGAGCCACATTGACCAGGCTGATGAGGACTGGGACCTCTATAAGCGGCCCTATCACTGTGGCGAAAGCCTGTCCCGAACCGATGCCGAACACTGCCACAGCTACAGCAATGGCTAGCTCAAAGTTATTGCTGGCAGCGGTGAAGGCGATGCTCGCTGTCTTAGGATAGTCGGCGCCTATCTTCTTAGCCATAAAGAACGAAACCAAGAACATTACCACAAAGTAGATGAGGAGCGGAACCGCGATGCGAACCACATCCAGCGGTATTTGCACGATAAGTTCACCCTTGAGGGAGAACATCACCACAATGGTAAAAAGTAAAGCCGCTAATGTGATTGGGCTTATCTTAGGGATGAACTTGCCCTCGTACCACTCGCGTCCTTTTGCTTTTATCAATGTGAACCGGGTAATCATGCCTCCGAAGAAGGGAATACCGAGGTATATAAACACGCTCTCAGCTATCTGACCGATGGTGACCTTTACCACCGACCCCTCCAGTCCGAACCAACCAGGCAGTATTGTGATGAAGATATAGGCATAGACCGAGTAGAAGACTATTTGAAAGATTGAGTTCAAAGCCACCAACCCGGCGGCATACTCTCTATCCCCCTTGGCCAGCTCATTCCAGACAATGACCATGGCGATGCAGCGTGCCAGGCCGATCATAATAAGACCAACCATGTAGTCAGGATATGGCCATATGAAACCGAGGAAGAGGATGGCAAGGAGGAACATGAACACCGGGCCGATAATATAGTTCTGTACCAGAGACAGGGCAAGCACCCGCCAGTTGCGGAACACCGGGCCCATCTCCTCATACCTCACTTTAGCCAGCGGTGGGTACATCATGAGGATGAGGCCAACAGCAATAGGAATAGAAGTGGTGCCTACCTGAAAGCGGGAGATGAAGCTCGAGCTTTCAGGATAGAAATAGCCCAGCCCTACTCCCAGACCCATAGCCAGGAATATCCAGAGGGTAAGGAAGCGTTCAAGCAGTGGAAGCCTTTTCTTCTGCGTCATGAAAAACCTTTGTCTCTACTTCAGAGCCTTCCTAATACTCACTTTCCTCCGACAAACAATCTTAGGGTATTATTTCGTCTCCTTAATCCACTTTTTGATCTCTTCAGAGCTGGGAATTCTGCCTTCGGAAACCTTATTGCCATCAATGACAAGTGCAGGAGTTAGAAGCACACCTTTAGTAGTGATAGCCATTATATCCTTTACTTCTGATACCTCTGCCTGTTGCTCTAAGCCCATCTCTTTCACTGCTTTTTTTACATTCCCCATAGTTGCACGACACTTAGGGCAACCCGTTCCGTAAATCTCGATCTTCATAATGCACCTCCTTAAATCTTATTTACTTTCTCCTCAAGACAAGATAAACCCGGCTACCCAGCCAACAATGGTTCCCAGAATAATAATTGTCGGGACATAAACCAGGGCTTTCTTTGCTCCGAAAACCTTGGCTATAGCCAGCCAGTTAGGCAAGCTGATGCCCGGGCCAGTAAGCAATAGAGCCAAGGCAGGG
>MNYD01000074.1 GCA_001872925.1 Dehalococcoidia bacterium CG2_30_46_19
GAGCGTCTTCTCGCTAACGGCAAGGAGAAAAAGGTGGCTCTTACTGCTTGTATGCATAAGTTGCTCATCATGCTGAATGTAATGCTTAAACATAACTCTTATTGGTCTTGTAATTATGCCATCTTTAATAATACCTGTATCCCTGATGCCAAGACAGTTGCTTGACGGGAGAGGGTTAGGGAGAGGGTGAAGGATGCTACAGTTTCTTCATCCCGACATTTATCCCCAGGGGTAAAGCAATCTCGGTGAGCACCCTGGTAATGGCTTCCTTAAGCGAGTTCTTTTGCTCCTTGCTGATCTGGTATCTGATTTTGACCAATCTGGCGATGGTGTTGGCTGCCTTAAGGTGGAGGTCGATTCGCTCTGGCTGCTCCTTCGCTAGTTCCCTGAGTTTAAGCCTGAGTAAGGCAATCTCATCGTCGACACCTTGTATGTGGTAGGCTTCGTCAAGTTCTAGCTTCTCGGCTTCCTGTAATGCTCTGGAGTAAAATCCACGATGGTTACCATTACGGTTTTTTTTGGCTGTTCCTTGTGACATGACAGTTTCGTAATTTCCTGAGGTTTGCTGAATCCCTGGTTTTTTCCTGACTCGCCTTTATCAAGCCATAGATAAGGACATGGGCAGCCAGATTATAATCCTGCTTTTCTAATGCTATTTTTAATAGCTTCATGCGGGCTATTTTAGCACTTGCGTTCTAGAAATGCAACAGGGTTTTGGCACCTTTTACGACGCTAGCCTGCCCTGCCAAATTCCTTTTCCAGTTGATAGGACGTTAGCTGAATCATGGTTGGTCTGCCATGAGGGCAGGTGCGTGGTTGATTTGCTTGCTCCAGCTGCCGTATAAGGGCAAGCATTTCCTCATTACTTAGCTGTTGTCCCGCCCTGATGGCGCTATGGCAGGCAAGCGATTGAGCTATTTTCTGCTCCCATGAAGTTACCTCATCTTTGCTATCAAGGTCACTGAGTACCGCACCCATTACCTCGTCAAGGTTTGCTCTGGTGGCTAATGCCGGTATGGTTCGTATTAAATAGCTCTTATCGCCGAATGGCTCGATGTCAAAGCCAAATTGAGCCAGCATATCTTTATTGGCCCTGAGGATTTCCTCCTCCCTGGGATTAAGCTCTATGGTTATTGGCTCGAGTAATCCTTGAACCTCGACCTCCTGTCTTGACCATTGGGCTAATACTCTTTCATAAAGTATCCGCTCATGTGCTGCATGTTGGTCGATAAGGTAAAGTCCTTCAGGACCTTCAGCAATGATATATGTGTTGCTTAGTTGTCCGATGACGCGTAAAATAGGCAGGCTCAGAGTGGGTAAGGGAGTAGTAAATGTCGGTTCTTTATCGCTCACCATTGTGAAGCTTCGTTGCTGATATGCCCCGGCCATCGCCGGCATGGCTATCGGTTTTGCCATAGATGCTTTGCTTAATGCTTCCCTTATTGCTTTCTTTATGGTAACAAACATAACTTGTTCATTGTGGAACTTCACCTGGGCTTTGGTAGGGTGAACGTTGACGTCGAGCTCCCTGCCGGGCAGTGATAGATTGAGTATTACTACGGGGTGCCTGCCTTCCATCAGTAAGCCATGGTAGGCTTCTTCAGCCGCTCTGGTTAATAATGGACTGTATATCCAGCGGCGGTTTACGAAGAAAGTGAGATAGCTGCGATTGGTTCGATTTAGTGACGGTGGACTGACCAGTCCGTTAACTCTGGCAAAGGCGCTCTCTTCCGCCACCCCCAGCATCCTTTGAGCAACCTCCAAGCCATATATTTGGCTAACTGCATTCCGTAAACTTCCATCGCCCTGGGTGGATAAGTTATTGCGTTTGTCGGTAATCAAGCTGAACCTGACTTCAGGGAAGGCGAGGGCATATTGATTTACCAAATAGGCAATATGGCTATTTTCCGTAGCTGCTGATTTGAGGAACTTGAGGCGTGCCGGGAGATAACGAAACAATCGGCGTATCACCACAGTTGTTCCCTGCTGTCTGGGGCGACTTTCCCGGGCAACTATCTCTCCCTTTTTCAAACATATGTAGCTACCGATTGCCTCTGAAGGTGCTCTGGTGAGGATTTCCACTTCAGCTACAGCAGCTATGCTGGGTAACGCTTCACCACGAAATCCAAGGCTGGAGATATCTTCTAAGTCAACTAAGTCAGCGATCTTGCTGGTGGCGTATCTGTAAAAGGCAAGCTCTAGCTCCGAGGCGGGAATGCCGATGCCATTATCGCTTACCCTGATTAGCTCTACTCCGCCGCCACGCGTTTCAACATTAATCTCACTGGCTTCAGCATCAAGCGAGTTCTCCACCAGTTCCTTGACCACTGAGGCCGGTCTCTCAATCACCTCCCCGGCAGCTATCTTGGAGACTACCTCTGGAGTTAGAACTTTAATCGGCATTATCTAAAGTTTACACGGTTTCGTGTATTCCGTCAATAGTTTGGCTCGATTTTCCCTAACGGAGCGAGGCTGAGCAAAAGCTTTTTAATTCCCCCTCGTTCAAAGGATACGGTTATTTCCTGGTCACCTCTGATCGGCAAGTAATGAAGTGCAACCGTCACCAGTCAGGAATGAGCTTAATCTAAAGTAATGGGGGAGATAAGATATTGGGCTAATTGTTCAAAGTGCCTCTTATCTCGCCTTGGGTTAGAAAGCAATCTCTGATATTCCCTTACTTTTTCTGTCTTCTTTACTTCCCTTATCTCAATGTCCTGGGGCAGTTTGGGAATTACATCGTGGTATGCTCCGATGAAAAGAATGCCTGGCTCCTCTTCGCTTAAAGTTTCCTTAATTCTTCTGGCAATAAAATCATCTCGCTGCCTTAGCAATTTGCTTTGAGCCAATTTGTACCTGAGAGCAGCAATCTCCTTCCCTTTCAGCGATTTAGACCCAACTATCTTTGTGATATAGGCATGCTCCTGCCTCACCAAGGCAAGGTCCTCGGTTTTCACTAAAATTGCTCCCCTTTCCAAGAGCTTTCCTATAATCTCATAATTCTCGCTTTGCAGGGCGATACCTTCTCTGATGATTCTAAGTCCCTCTGTTCCATCAGCAACCATTCCGTCCTGATAAACCTTAAAACCATTGCCATCCAGGGAATCAAAGAATCGAGCGACGGAGTCCCAGAAGCCAGAGACAATTTCCTTGTGCTTTTGCCATAGTTCTTGTCCCAGCACAGCATTAGCCCCTTCACCTAAAGCCGGGCCAAAGAAACCCATATCAGCGCTCATATGAATGATGGGAACATGATACAGTTTTCTCACCACGAATCATACGGAGTGTCTTCAAGTCGTAGCTTTCGGCTTACCGACCTCCGGTACCGCCTGCCTTTGCTTGCCCCTGGTAACTCCATGCTTCTCCGCTGGCGCCCCACAGTTAGGGCAGAACTTTGGGTACTCCCAGAAGCGCCAGGTTATACTACAATTGGGACACTCTATGGTCCAAGGCTCACCACAATTGGGGCAGTAATCAGGGACACCGCTAATTGTGATTCCACAGCCGGGACACTTATTCCATTCTGTCATCTAGCACCTCCTTTTCTACTCTAGGCTGTTTAATTTTGATTTCTCGTTCAATTTTGGGCATTTTGGAGAGTCTTCACCCCCAAATTTGTAGTTGCCTGATTCATCAGGCTCTTATGGCCCAATAAATTGGGCAACTACATTTCTAAACGGCCTTTACCCTTCCTCTGTTTCACCGCGCTTACGCAACTTCTTTCTCTCAAAGCCGAGGAGGTTACCC
>MNYD01000059.1 GCA_001872925.1 Dehalococcoidia bacterium CG2_30_46_19
CTCCAGTAGAGTATATTGAAAGAGAGCTTGCTAAAATCCATAGTCCAGTGTTACCTATGTGGTCAGCCAGCACAATCCCTTGGCTATCTTGCTCCAGTAGAGTATATTGAAAGAGAGCTTGCTAAAATCCATAGTCCAGTGTTACCTATGTGGTCAGCCAGCACACGTATTGCAAACTCTGAAACTCAACGCTATTATATGAGCCAGGGATAGTGCGTCACAAGGATAATCTCGGGCAAAAGTCGGCTCTTTGACATGTTACCTAACTTAGGATATCCTCGGAATTATAGATATAAATAAAGGAGGTATGTTTTTGAAGGAATTCTCGGAACAAAGACTAGGAGGTAGAATAGCGCTGGTGACGGGAGCTGGTTCCGGGATCGGTAGGGCAATCAGTCTACGGTATGCCAAGGAAGGGGCTGATATTATAGTGAACGATATAAATCTGGAAGGGGCTAACGAAACAGCCAAGGTGATTGAGGAGTTGAGTAGAAAGGCTATGGTGATAAGGGCTGATGTTAGCGTATCGGCCGAGGTTGAAACGATGCTTGAAAAAGCCTATAGTGAGTGGGGAAGAATAGACATTGTGGTAAACAACGCCGGGATCAGTGGTTTACCGTATGTTCTTATCGAGCAAACCGAGGAAGAATGGGATCGCGTTATCAACACAAACCTTAAGGGTGTGTGGCTTTGTTCAAAGTTTGCTGCTATAAGGATGCTAAAGCAGGAAAGGAAGTTTGCTCCCCTGAGGGGGAAGGTAATAAACATTGCCTCCATTGCTGGTAAGACCGCGATACCACACATAGGTGCCTATTCTGCGAGCAAATTCGGAGTGATAGCCCTAACTCAAGTGTTCGCTAAAGAGCTAGCTCCCGACATAACCGTAAACGCTATCTGCCCTGGTTTCCATGTTACCGGCATATATTTCAACAGTGAGGAGGTAGTAAGAGGCTCCATGAAAACTTTCAAATCTCCAGAAATTCTCCTCGAAAGGCTTGGGAGAGCCGAAGACGTTGCTCCCCTAGCTGCTTTCCTAGCATCAGAAGATAGCGACTACATGACCGGTCAGGCCATAAACATTGACGGGGGAGTAGAGTTCCATTAGGTAGTGAACTAGATCACAACACAATGGATGTAATCTGCCAAGATCCCGATGTCCAAGTAACCAGTTGTCCGTTTTGTGCAGTTCTTCGTTGGAAATCGTATTGCTGCGTTGGAAACAGTTAAACAGCGCAAATGTTTCGATATTGGCTGACTGAGCGTAATTGAAACCAGGGTTCAAGGGTTTTGCTTATCTTTTATCTTACCAGTGCTTTTCTTTCCAAAGTTGTAATTACATTACGCAAGGGCAGGGATACATCACTGCAACTACCTTGACAATGCAACTTAGAATACCGATGGCATAGGGATATTGTTTTTGGCTTCCCATTACCCAAAATAGCGAAATGGTTAAAATAGTTCTATGAGGGATATTATAAACATAGCACATAGAGGCTTCACAAAGACATTTCCGGACAATACCCTCGAAGCGTTTGAAGCAGCCATTAATATTGGAGTAGATGCCATTGAGTGTGATGTTCAAGAAACTATTGATCGTAAGTTTGTTGTTATTCACGACTCCGAATTGTTTGGTAAGGATATCGCCAAACTACCGCTGGCTCAGATCGAGAACGCAAAAATAGAGGGCAAGTTCAAAATCCCCACATTGGAAGAAACTCTTGATTTGTGTAGCAAACGGGTAAAATTACTAGTCGAACTAAAGAAGGTGTTGTCAGTTGCTCACTTTTGTGCGTTGCTGACACCGAGGGTGCAGCCGCACAACGTAGTGTTAGCGTCACTTAGTCGGGGTCTACTCTCAAAGCTCTCTTATCAGGCTCCTCAAATACGAAGGGCAGTTATTGTTGACCATCCCGTGAGGAATGCCGTTAGACTGGTGGAATCGACCAAATCTGACATTATTGTAGTGAAGTTTGCTTTTGCTACTGTGGAGCTAGTCGATAAGATTCACGCATGTAACTTATCTATCTTTGTATGGGGTTGCGCTGGACTGGAGGAGATCAGAAGCACTCTAACTCTGGATGTCGACGGCATAATCTCAGATTCTCCCGACCTTGTTATGAGAGAACTTTGTAAAGGGATAAGGCTCGCAAGCACTTAACAGAAATCGAGTTCGTGCAGGTGGCAAATTGAGAACAAAAGGCGTAGGCGGGGTATGTTGACCACCAGGAGCTAAGGCGGTATAATCGTTGCTGAAAGGAGGCGAGCGGTCTTCGCCTGAAGCCTACTTTACACTCAGAGGAAGGCCGGCTTTAACAACATTGATGAAAACTTTTGCCAATTCGGGGTCGAACTGTGTGCCAGCACCACGCCCGAGTTCTTCCAGAGCCTCCTCGCGAGAGAAGGTATGGTGGTAAGGACGAGCGGAAGTCATGGCATCAAAGGCATCAGCTATAGCCAGAATGCGAGCATCCAGGGGGATACTTTCACCCTTAAGCCCTTCAGGATAACCGTTGCCATCCCACCTCTCATGGTGATATAAAATGCCACCCAGGCAAGGAACGAGATTAGGCACATTACCTACAATATTTGCTCCCAGGCGAGGGTGAAGCTTAATCTGGTACCAGTCCGCATCGCTTAACTCTCCATCCTTATTAAGTAGCTCATCAGGGATACCGATCTTGCCCACATCGTGGAGCAAAGCAGCCGTGCTTATCCTGGATACTGTCTCGGGTGGTAAGCCAAGCGCTTCAGCCAGAGCTACGGCGTAGGCATTAACCTTTCTGGAATGGCCATAAATATAGGGATCCCTGGTGTCCACCGCCGAGGCTAAAGCATAGACCACGCTCAGGCCAGTATATCTAGCATTCATTCCTGCCTTTTCTACTGGCTCAGAGAGGATTTTGGAGGCAAGATAAACATGATTGCCACCGGTTTCTTTGGCATGATAAAGAGCAGTGTCAGCCGCAGTAACAAGTTCATCTGGCAACACACCATCAGAGGGATAGCTAGCCAAACCGATGCTACAGGTTACCCCAGCCTGTTTTGCCTCCATAGCATCGACAACCTGCTTCCGAACTCGCTCAGCCACCACGCAAGCATCTTCATCCTTTGTCTCGGGTAGAACAACAATAAATTCGTCTCCACCATAGCGAAAAGGCCGATCAGCACTCCTGATAGAGTCCCTGATAATCCTTCCTATTTGATTTAGAAGCTTATCACCCGAGGGATGCCCGTATATATCGTTGTAAGCCTTAAAATTATCAAGGTCAAGCATTAATAAAGAGAACATGCCACCGTATCTGGAACACCGTGCAATGTCATCTTTAAGCTGCTCTTCAAAATAGCGGCGATTGAATAAACCGGTTAGGTCGTCAACGCGGCTTCTCTGCTCAGCCTTAAGATATAGCTGAGAATTCTTGACCGGTGTAGCGATCTGCGAAGCTAAATGCTCCAGGAGGCGTATTTCTTCCTTGCTGTAAGCATCAGGCTGGTAGCTGGCTATGATTAAGCTACCAATGACCTCGTCTTTGGCAATCAAAGGTAAGTGAACGATGGAGCGGATTCCTTCCTGGATGTAATGTTCTGCAGTCCA
>MNYD01000098.1 GCA_001872925.1 Dehalococcoidia bacterium CG2_30_46_19
GGTATAAGGTTGACGAAAAGGGAAGGATGCCCCTGCCCGGAAAGTTCAGGGAGCAATTAAAGGATTCAAGAGGTGGCAAGCTGGCCAAGGGGGCAGATAAATGCATCGTCATTTACCCTTTAGGGGAATGGATAAAACAAGCAGATGAACTAGAAAAAGCAGTAAGGCCCCCAGACATACAAAGAAAATTAAACCGCCTTTTCGGCGCCAGTATCTTTGACCTTGGCTTCGATGGGCAAGGAAGGATAGCACTCCCCGTAGAGCTACGCAACTACGCTGAAATCACCGATAGCGCTGTCGTTATCGGTGCTGTGAAATCTGTAGAAATCTGGAATCCAGAACTTTGGGAAGAGCAAATGAAGGAATGGGGACAACTAGATACACTTTGGAACATGAAGGAGAGCAAGTGATAACCTTGGATATTCCTTTGCCTACTCATATCCCTGTCCTGGTTAACCAAATAATAGCAGGACTTCAACCTCAGCCAGGGGGACATTTCATCGATTGCACCGTGGGGTTGGGAGGACATGCTTCAGCAATCCTAGAGAGGATTTTACCTGATGGGAAACTCCTCGGCATTGATGCTGACCCCGAGGCTATTCAGCTAACCAATGCCAAACTGGCACATTACAGTGAGGCGCTCATCCTGGTTAACGATAACTTCACTAATGTTTCGAATATTTGCCAGGAATATGACTTTCATCCCGTTGATGGTATTCTGTTTGACCTTGGTATTTCTTCCTGGCAACTGGATACCGCACAACGTGGCTTTAGTTTTCAACGCGAGGCGCCTCTGGACATGCGTTTCAACACTAACCAAGGGTTAACCGCAGATGATTTGGTTAATACCCTCTCTGAACCAGAATTAGGGCGGATTCTTCGAGAATATGGTGAAGAGCACCATAGTCGAAAAATAGCCCACTACATTGTCCAGAACCGCCCCATTCACACTACCTTGAAACTTGCTCGGGTAGTAAAGCAAGTTCTAGGTGGCAAGCATACCAGAATTCATCCTGCCACCAGGACTTTCATGGCACTTCGCATCGCTGTCAACGGTGAATTAGAGAACCTGGAGACAGCCCTTGGGCAAACCATCAACCTCCTTCGCCCTGGAGGTAGGTTAGCAGTCATCAGCTATCATTCCCTGGAAGACCGCATAGTCAAACGATTCATGCGCCAGGAATCCAGCACTGAGATACCTACCTTAAGGCTCATATCAAGGAAGGTCACTAGACCTACTTCGTTGGAGACAAAATCCAACCCACGCAGTCGCAGCGCTAAATTAAGGATAGCCGAGCGGCTCAGCTGATACAGGAAGAATCTCAAGAAAACAAAGGAGGTGAAAATGGCAAGAAGGAAGGTTATTTCAGCTATTGATGTCGGCACAACTAAAATAGCCACCATCATGGCTAACGCTAAAGCAGAAAATGACATCGAAATCCTAGGAATAGGAGTCGTCCCTTCCCACGGTTTACACAAAGGCATAGTAGTCAACATGGATGAAGCTAGGGAATCCATCGTCGCTTCAGTGAAAGAAGCTGAAAGAATTAGCGGCATACGCATAGATTCTGCCTATATCGGTGTTACTGGTAGACACATAAGCTGCCTGAACAATCAGGGGGTAGTATCCATTCCACGCTCTGACCGACTAGTGCGTCCTGAAGACCTCAAACGCGCATTATCGGTAGCCCGCAGCGTTTTCGTCCCTGAAGGGAAAAAATTGCTCCATGCTATCCCTCGTTATTATGCCCTGGATGGACAAGAGGGAGTAAAACAGCCTGTAGGCATGCATGGCACCAGGCTTGATGTGGAAACACATATCATCACTGCCTCAGCAACTGCAGTGCAAAACTTGGTTAAATGTGTCCGCAGTACCGGTATCGAGGTTGAAGACCTGATTCTAGAACCACTGGCTAGCAGTGAAGCTGTGTTAACACAAGAGGAAAGAGAAGCTGGCGTGATAATGGCTGACATCGGTGGAGGCACAACAGATATAGCAGTATTTAAGGGTGGCAATATCTATCACACCTCCATTATTCCAGTAGCTGGCTACCAAGTAACCAGTGATATATCAATTGGATTGGGCTTACCTTTCAGCATTGCTGAAAAAATGAAGAAGAGATATGGTAATGTAACCCCAGACTTGGAGATCAACCAAGAAGATCGAGTAGGCATCGAAAATGGTCATAGTGCCTCTTACCGTGACCTGTGCACTATCATCCGCTCCCGTATGGAAGAATTACTTCAACTCATCCTTCTGGAAATGCCTACCACTGATTATCGGTCACTAGCGCCATTCGGGCTTGTGCTCACCGGTGGAACTGCCAATTTAACCGGGCTTGAGGAATTAGGAAGTTCACTGCTGCGAATGCCCGTGCGCAAAGGACGCCCGGTAAATTCGGGAATCTATGGCATCTCTGATATTTTACATGATTCTGCCTACGCCACCACCCTTGGACTGATCCTGTGGCCGCTTAATGGAAAAGAGGGAGCTGCCTTCCGAGTGAAAAGGGCTGGAATCTTGGGTGGCTTCGTGAGCCTTATTAGAAGAATGTTCCGCAGCTAACAATGAATTAGAAAGGAGGTTAAAATGGCAAAACAAATTTATACTCCGTCACCAGCAAGGATTAAAGCTATAGGCATTGGTGGGGGTGGCTGTAATGCCATTACCCGCATGGTGCGTGAAGCAATAAAAGGGGTCGAGTTTATCGCCATGAACACCGATGGGCAGGCGTTGGCTCTAACTGAAGCGCCCGTCAGAATCCAACTAGGGGAGAAATTGACCCGAGGTTTAGGTGCCGGTGGCGACCACAAGATTGGAGCTAAAGCAGCGGAAGAAAGCCGTCAAATTATCGAAGAGCTTGTTGAAGGTACCGATATGGTATTTGTTGCCGCTGGAATGGGTGGTGGCACAGGAACTGGAGGCATACCTATGGTATCTGAGATAGCCAAACAATCCGGCGCTCTGACCATCGGTGTGGTAACCAAACCCTTTAGTTTTGAAGGAGCACATCGCGCCCAAGTAGCTGAAGAAGGATTGATTGCCTTATCAGGCAAGGTCGATACGCTCATCATCGTTCCCAATGATCGCCTTCTCCAACTTTGCGATGCCAAGACAAGTGTTGATAGTGCTTTTACACTTGCGGATGACGCTCTTCGGTCAGGAGTAAAAGCTATCTCCGAAGTAGTCACCGTTCCAGGCCTAATCAACCTAGATTTTGCTGATATTAAATCAGTGATGAAAGACGCTGGTCCAGCCTGGATGTCCGTAGGAAGAGGTAGTGGACAAAATCGAGCTGCTGAAGCTGCTAAAGCTGCTTTAGCCAGTCCACTATTAGACGTATCCATAAGTGGGACCAAAGGCGTACTGTTTAACATCACAGGCGGTTCCAGTCTCACCCTCTTCGAGTGCAACGAGGCTGCCGCGGTGATTAGTCATGCAGTAGATCCCGACGCCAACATAATCTTCGGAGTAGTATACGACCCCAAGATGGATGGTGAGGTACAAATCACCATTATCGCCACCGGGTTTACCAGCCAGTATGGTAAGGGGATAACTAACGCTGATGAGCTTCGTCGTTTGATAACAAGCGGTAGCGAAACCCTCGATGTCCCTTCCTTCCTGCGTCGCACTCAGCGATTCCCTGTATCCTCTATAAGCACCACTTC
>MNYD01000091.1:0-1399 GCA_001872925.1 Dehalococcoidia bacterium CG2_30_46_19
ACTACTTCAGCAAAACTCTGTGGCCGCCACTTACGATAGAAAACTTCAAACCCCATATGATATCTTCTATTATACTCCCCACGATAAAATTCCTAAAGAAATTTTGGCTATTATTAGCTTGATTCTTGAGCATAAGGGGAGATAAAAAGGTTAATTAACCTGATGCAGAAATAAGGCAGCGGTAGCCGTTCGGAATAGCTACCGCTGCCTTGCTAAAACACACTAATTATTGAGTTAGCCAGCAGAGTAGGATGCAAGCACCCTGGTCTCCGCGCCAGCCCAGGTCTCGCGGTCTATCTGCTTTACATCCGATTTCACAGTTGCGTTGAACCAGTGCTCATAAGTGTAGGTATCGGGACTTGCGGGGTCATATTCCACTATATAATAGCAGCTGAATGTTCCCGCAGGCACCGTAATATCCTCTACAGCAAGCACCTTACCCTCTCTGTTAACCAACTCATCAATCATGCCCCCGCCAACTACGGTGTGCTTTGTGAATGTCCAGGTGTCTCCCCCCACGGTAAGGGGCCAGCTTGGGGATGTAGTATAAGCCCACGTAACGCCGGCTGGTAACCCCGAAAGCTCTGCGATTGATGAACTCATTTTCACGAGCTGTATGCTATCTTTGACGTTCCACACATCAGCCGTACTTACATGCAGCACTAGTGTCATTCCGGCGGCAATAGAATCACGCATTGCCTGAGGAACGAAGGCCCCACTGAGATGGTAACTAGCTTCGGGAAACCCTTCTCCCGCACCAGCCGCCACTTCACCGGCAACAGTGAGACTTAATTCAGAAGGGTCATACTTCGAGGTCCCTTCTGGATTTTCATAAGTGCAGGTATATACCCAGTTATAACCAACAGCCCAGACTGGCAACTCTGGTCCAGCTCCAGGTCCGGGTCCAACAGGTCCCGCTGCACTTACAGTGAAGCTCGTACTCTTGGTAGCATTAGGAGTAGAAACAGTCGCCGTGTAGTTGCCCTCGGTTGTTGCGGCGTAACTAAAGCTGACGGGTGTGCTTGCACCACCGGCTAATGAGCTGATAGACTGGCTATCAGTGTAGCCATCGATGGTTAAGCTAACAACACAGCCGTCAGACACTTCACCTGCATTGGTGACAGTAGTTCCGATGGTAACCGTGTCATTAACAACCGGCGCTGATGGCGAAACAGTCACGCTGGAAAGCGTAAACTCAGCAGGCGTTCCAGGACCACATGCCGCCAAGAAGCTTACTGCCAGCAGCAAGACAAGTATCACCCCAAAAAACTTTTTCATTTCTGCACCTCCTTTTTATTTTTATCCTTCATTATATTCTTTCTATAACATATAACACAAGTTGCGGTATTGTCAATACTTTTTGTAATAACTTTTGAGATTATAACCCTTTATTAGCAAT
>MNYD01000091.1:1445-3545 GCA_001872925.1 Dehalococcoidia bacterium CG2_30_46_19
TCATACCAGGCTAATACCTTGACAAAATTGCCATCGATGACCATAGTGCTCAGGGCATCGAAAATAGCGCTGGCGGGATTGCCCTTAAAGTCCGAGCTCACCAGAGGCTCATCACAATATTCCACAATGCCTTTAAGTTCCCTTTCAGCAGCCTTCTTAAAGGCATCATTGACTTCTTCAACGGTCGCTTCTCTATTCAAGTCAGCAACAAAGTCAACGATGGATACTGTTGCGGTAGGCACTCTTATGGCAATGCCATGTAGCTTCCCTTTAAGCTCCGGGATGACCACAGTCACCATACGAGCGGCACCGGTGGTAGTAGGTATGATATTAATCGCGGCAGCCCGGGCACGTCGCAAATCGCGGTGAAACACATCCAGAATTCTCTGGTCATTGGTATAGGAATGGATGGTGGTCATCAGCCCATGATTAATTCCGAATTTTTGATGCAGCACTTTGACCACCGGGGCAATGCAGTTAGTGGTGCAGGAACCGTTAGAGATGATGCGATGTTTTTCAGGGTCATATTGCCCTTCATTAACGCCGAGAACGAGGCTTATGTCCTCCCCACGAGCTGGCGCTGAGATAATCACCTTCTTTGCCCCACCCTGGAGATGGCTTGCTGCTTTACCAGCCTCGGTGAAAAGCCCCGTTGATTCAATCACAATATCAACCCCAAAATCACGCCATGAAATTCGAGCAGGGTCTCGCTCCGCTATTACCTTTATCTCCTTACCATCTACTATAATTGAATCCTCCTTAGCCTCCACCTTGCCGGGATAAATACCATAATTGCTATCATATTTGAAAAGGTGAGCGTTAGTTTTAGCATCGGTGAGGTCATTGACTGCCACTACCTCTAATTTGCCATCACACCGCTCCTTAATTGCCTTCAGAGCTAATCTTCCAATGCGCCCAAAACCATTGATGCCAATTTTTGTGGTCATTCCTGCCCCCTTCTCATTAGTCCTTAACTAAAAATAAGGAAACACCGTCTCGGTCAACCTTTCCAATCCTGTCCTGCAAAGTCAGTAACCTGATATGGGCAGCGATTTTTCCAATCGCCATTCGCTTGTCCCAAATCGGTAGCTCCTGCAAAGCAACTCCGCCAACCTCAGCTCTCCAGGAGAGCTCCGTAGCTATCTGGTAAATTGACTTTAAGTTACCATTCAAAACTCTTATAATTTCATTTTGTCTCTGCTCATAATGCTGCATTATCCCGGCTATCCTGAGCTTTAGACTATTAAACACCGAGCCATGCCCTGGAAAAACAAAATTTATGCCGCGCTTTTCCACCCTCTTTAGAGAATTCAGATAATCACCTAGAGGATTATCACCGGACTGGGGATGAAGGCCTACATAAGGGAAAACATCATACAAGACGAGGTCTCCACAAAATAGCCAGCGTTTCGTTGGCTCGTAGAGACAGATATGCCCTGGTGAGTGTCCCGGGGTATGCCACACCTCGAAATTAAATGAACCATTGGAAATTTCATCGCCTTCATCCAGAACAACCTCAGGCGATTCAGGAGAAACAAACTCTCGCATCCACAGCGAAGCTTCCGCTAATTCAGATAATTCCTCTTCCGGAATTCCATAGCTGGTAAGTTCCACTTTCACTTTCTTAATAAGTTCCTCAAAGTTCAGATATCGTAAATTGATAAGTCCTGCCTCAACCCGGTGCATAGCTATCTTAGCCCCACAAAGCTCTCTCAACTTACCTGCCAGACCATAGTGGTCTGGATGAATATGAGTGACCACTATTTGCTTAATATCCCTCAACTTGAGCCTCTCCCACTCCAGTCCCTTAATAAAAGCCGCGAGACCTTCAGGACTATCCCAACCAGTGTCTATCAATATATTGCCCTCATTGCCCTCGACAACATACACATCGGTATCCCCATGTATGCCTTTAGGGAAGGGAACTTTTAGTTGATGAACACCGGTAATTATTTCCATGACTTCATCCTCTCCAGATTATAAAAGGCTTGCTTACCAGAGTAGCGAGCGCTGCTTCCCACCTCCTCCTCTATTTTAAGGAGACGATTATACTTAGCCAATCTTTCACCGCGGCAAGGAGCACCAGACTTAATGAATCCC
>MNYD01000100.1 GCA_001872925.1 Dehalococcoidia bacterium CG2_30_46_19
TCTGATTAACACCCGTGCCAATCATACTGAATAGGGAATTCGGCGGTAAGTGCTGAACCAAATTTAACACGTTCGCCGGCGTAGCATACATGCTTGTTTGAAAGCCCATGACAAACTGAATCCAGTAAGGCGGGGCAACAAAGCCACCTTTAATTAAACTATCCACAAACCAGAACTCACCAGGGTCATATATCTCCAGCTCGGGCTTTACCCCTTTCTCCTTCATCTTCGTAGCATATTTCTCCGATTCGCCATAAGTCCAGGGTATACAGACATCGAAGGACAGCGGCTCCTGTCCAGCCTCACGTGCCTTTATGACCAGACGCAATATAAACGCATGGACATCCAGACTAGCCATCTCAGGTTTGGCATGCTCTACACAAGCCAGCCTTTGCTCTATGGTAATCCCTGGAATACCGCTCGTGGTGTTATTGATAATTATATCGGGGCACTTTTCCCTGACTAGAGCATTAACCTCCAAATAATCATCGCCACTATAGGAAGTCATCCTCGGGTTATCTCTCAGGCGACGATGGATATGCACAATGCTCGCCCCAGCTTTATAAGCATCATAGGCTTGCTCCGCCTGCTCTTCGGGCATTTCCGGTAAGTTGGGATTTGCTTCCTTGCCATGCACGCTTCCCGTCAGTGCCACCGAGATAATCATTGGTGGCAAACTGCTTAAACCATGGTCAATCTTCTTCAAATACGCATAAGGGTCGGAATAGTTCCACATGTAATCTTTGACTCCTGCCATAGTAAACCTCCTTTTTTATTTTATTATTTGGCGATTATATCAAAAAATCACCGCGACAACAATATACCCCTTCTAACTTTCAAAGTCCTAATTCAACAGCCACTCTCTCTCGCCATAAATCGGTATCCCCCATAGCAAACTCCGATGCCTTGACACGCCGGAAGTAGAGACCAACATCGTGTTCCCTGGTAAATCCAGTGGCCCCATGGATTTTAATCGCATCAAGGCAAGTCTCCTGGTAAACTTCGCCTGCTTTCGCCTTGACTAAGGAGATGTGTAACTTAGATGGAGACCCAGCGCTTATCTCCCACGCTGCTTGATATACCAGATATTGCAAGCCTTCTACATTAACAAACATGTCAACCAACCTATGTTGAATCGCCTGGAAGGAACCAATAGGCTTATCAAATTGAACCCTGTCTTTAGCATAGGCATTAGTCATTTCCACAACAGCTTGGCATCCTCCAGATACTTCAGCACACTTTAAGATAGCCGCCCTTTCCAGAATAAACTCCACTATACTCCATCCCCCTCCCACATCCCCAAGAACGTTACCTTCAGGCACTTTTACCTTGCTGAACGTCACCTGACACTGTTTATCATCGGCTATAGTGGGAATCACCTCTACCTCCACGCCTGGACTATGAGCGCCAACGACAAACATTGTGATTCCTTTATCACCCTCACCGTTTTGCGCTGCTACCAATAAATGACTTGCTACGGTGGCATTGGGAATAAAAAGCTTAGTGCCCTCGATAACATATCCCCCATCTCCTATCCTGGCAGAGGTCTTTATCTCCGAAGCTTTATATCCACCCAGTGTCTCAATTAACGCCAAAGTCCAAATTGCTGCCCCATTTGCTATTTGAGGGAGAAATTTCGCCTTTTGCTCTTCATCCCCATACTCCAGTATGGGCAAGGCACAAACAACAGTAGAAAAGAAAGGACCGGGGAGAATATTCCTTCCTATCTCCTCCGTCAGGAGCACCAGGTCCAGAAAAGTTGCCCCTGTACCTCCATAGTTTTCAGGGAAAACAAGCCCGAGCCACCCCAACTCAGCCATCCTTTCCCACATCTGCGGGTCATACCCTTTTTCATCCCTCTCTAGTTCCCTGACTTTGGCCTTGGGGCACTCCTTTGTCAGGAAATCCCTGGCTAAACTCCGGAGCATCTCTTGGTCTTCTGAAAGCTTAAAATCCATCATACCCCCTGATATTTCAATATGATTTGGGCAAGCCTAGCTTAAACTGCCCGATCACGTTCTTCTCAATTTCATCAGTTCCAGCAGCAATTGATATGCCAGGGAAAAGCAAATACAGCCTTTGGATGATGCCGTGGAGCTTAGTCCATTTCGAATACGGGTCAACCTGGGAGTAGGCACCCATGAGCTTCATCCCGATAATACCTAACCGTTCCAATAGTTGGTCGCCAAAAGCCTTATTTCGTGAGGAGCCATAAATGGGGGTAATCCCTTGAGTCAACTCCCAGGTTACCTGGTAGTTGAATAGCTTTAGCATCTCTGCCTCAACTGCAGCATCAGCTAGCATATGGCGAACTTCAGGATTTTGACACAAAGGTTTACCATCATGCTGAGTTTCCTTAGTATAATTTATTAACTCTTCCAGCAATCTCCTGGCATTTCCATAAAGCGATGGACCAAAGCTGTGCCTCTCAGAAGCCAATGACTGCATTAAGTGATACCATCCCTTATTTTCCTCACCAACCAGGTTGGAGACAGGAACTCTCACATTGTCAAAGAAAACTTCATTAAATATGTGGGCACCATAATAATTTAGTAACGGGTTAACTGTGATCCCCGGGCTCTTCATATCTACGATAAAAATGCTAATGCCACGATGTTTTTTAGGAGCATTTGGGTCTGTTCTGACAGCAAGCCAACACCACCTTGCCCGATGAGCACAGCTAGTCCACACCTTTTGACCATTAATAACATACTCATCCCCATCCCTTATGGCACGAGTCTGAATGTTAGCAAAATCAGAACCAGCATTAGGCTCACTATATCCTGTGCACCACACACCATCCGGTTCTCCTGAAGCAATCAAGGGGAGGTATTTTTTTCTCTGTTCTTCGTTTCCAAACTGCATGAGGGAGGGACCTACCCAAGCTACACCACTTATCCCCATGGAAATACCGGGTATTCCCCAATATCCGCACTCTTCCCCGTATACCATTTGCTCCCAGTAGGAAACCGCGCTGCCACCATATTCCTTTGGCCACGCCATAACCAGCCATCCTTTTTGGGCTAATTTCTTGGATGTAGACATGGCAAGCTTCCAATCTTCATCGCGACTTTCCTCCTCCAGAAGTAAAGTAAACGACCCTGGAGGAAGCTCCTTCTGGGCAAACTTACGAATTTCCTTCCTTAACGCCTCTTCCTTTTCCCCAAGCTTGAAATCCATTCTTTGCGTCTCCCCCTTTTAGAATTAAAACCATTCCATTATAACGTTTGATAAACTCTAATGCTAGGACAGTTATATGCTAACATATGATAAACATAGAGCTTCTCAAAGGACAAACCATGAAAATTTTGGGTATTGAAACTTCCTGTGATGAAACCGCCGCCGCAGTCGTGGAAGACGGCACTAGAATTTTGTCCAACGTTGTAGCCTCGCAAATAGAAATACATGCTCGCTATGGTGGCATAGTGCCCGAAGTAGCCTCAAGACAGCACATACTTTCCATTGTTCCTGTTATTGAAAAGGCAATCACTGAAGCTAAAACACCGTGGCAAGACCTCGATGGCATCGCAGTAACCTTTGGACCGGGATTAGCTGGCTCATTATTGGTGGGAGTTAATGTAGCTAAGGCAATTGCCTTAAGCCAAAACCTTCCCTTCACTGGAATTAATCACCTTGAAGCACATATCTACGCCAACTGGCTGAATAAGGAAAACCCGCCTTCCTTTCCT
>MNYD01000154.1 GCA_001872925.1 Dehalococcoidia bacterium CG2_30_46_19
TTCTTCTTCCATTGCTCAAAAAAATGGGTATCCGGGCAGAACTGGAGATAATTCGCCCGGGCTATGTACCCAAAGGCAAAGGCATTATCGAAATCCAGGTCGAGCCGCTAGAGAAATTAAAGCCCCTCAACCTTATTGAACAAGGTAAAATTACCAGCATTAACGGAATCGCCCTCTCCTCACATCTGGAGGAGAAAAAAGTAAGCCAGAGGATGGCCCAAGAGTGCCGAAAAATATTAAACGCCCAGGGTTATAAGTCTGAAATCGAGGAAATTTATGACAAAAGCTCGCTTCAGGAGGGTGCTGCCCTGGCAATATATGCCGATACAAGCTCTGGCAGCGTAATCGGCTCAGACAGGGCGGGAAGACCGGGAAGAAGGTCGGAATCCATCGGAAGATATGTAGCTCAAAATTTCATGGAGGATGTTAACACCAGCGCTGCAGTTGATAGATATATTGCCGACCAGCTTATAATTTATGCTGGCTTAGCTGAGGGAATTAGCCGCTATTCCATTCCCAGAATTACGGAACATGTTGAGACAAACCTCTGGCTGATTGAGGAATTCCTCGGTGCCAGGACAAAAATTAGTGATAATCTTATAATAGAAATAGAAGGAATTGGCTTTTGATGGAGGAACTGATTAAACGTGCCGCAAGTGACTTGGTGGAAAGCAAATATGCTATTGCGTTAACAGGCGCAGGTATGTCCACTGAGTCAGGAATACCCGACTTCAGGGGACCGAAAGGGCTGTGGACCATGCATCCTGAGGCGGAAAGAAGAGCTTATCAGACCTATGAGAAGTTCCAGACAAATCCAAAGGAATATTGGGAAGAAAGATTGAGCAGCCCTTCTTTATTCGGAAACCTGGGAAAAGTAACGCCAAATCCCGGCCATTACGCCTTAGCCGAATTAGAAAAGATGGGAATTTTGAAGTGTGTGATTACCCAGAACGTCGATAATTTGCATGAGAGAGCAGGAAGCAAAAGCGTTCTGGATTATCATGGCAATGCGTTCAAACTCAGGTGTGTTTCCTGCAATGCCAGATATGATTTGGAAGAATATGATTTGCAAAAGCTAAGAGATGAGGGCAGATTGCCCCCCCCTTTGTAAAAAGTGTGGTGGAATAGTGAAAGATGATATCGTCCACTTCACAGAGCCAATACCTTTAGATATCGCAGAAGAGTCGGAGGAAGAAGCGCTAAAATGCGACCTGATGCTTATCTGTGGAACATCGGCAGTGGTCTATCCCTTTGCCAATCTGCCCCGAATAACAAGATTCCGCTTTGGAACATTACCTTCAGGACTTTATGGCACCAGTTACAGAACCGCTGTGAAAATAATCGAGGTGAACGCAGAGCCAACACAGCTTACCCACGAAGGTATCTCAGATTACTTGATTGAAGGGAAGGTTGGCGAGATACTGCCGCGGATAGTTGATGAGGTGAAGAGGGCTTCCTAGAGACAACGACTTCCCTGCGATAGTCCCCTAATGATAACCTATAGTACCTTGCAAAAACCTTTGCACTTGTAAGAAATAAAAATCCTAAATTCTAAGCACTAAATCCCTTCGACTTCGCTCAGGACAGGCCTAAACAAATTCCAACAATATCAAAAATTAAAAATAAAAGGTCAAAATTACAGATTAAAATGAAAAAATTCATTTCCCTTCTTCTCTATCCCAGGTAAATCTGTAACTCGTGCTTAAACTCATTTTTGAATTTTGCTTTGTTATTTTGCATTTTGATTTTTGCTCTTTGATTTCCCTTTGAATTTTAGTCATTTGAGCTTGTTTAGGATTTAGCCCTGAACTTGATTCAGGGTTGTGCTTAGGATTTTCCCTTGAATTTATCAATCTCCGGTTCGCTTAGTATATAAGGATTTCTGCAATTAACTATATTTTACATTTATGCTATAATTTAACTATGCCGGAATTGCGAAACGTTATAGTTGAGAAAAGCGAAGAAATTGCCAGGATAATCCTGAATCGCCCCGAGGTTCTGAATGCCATAAATAAGGAGATGCTTGACCAATTAAAATTAGCTGTTTACCAATGTGGAAATGACCGAGGGATACGAGCCATTATCATCAGCGGCGTAGGTAGGGCATTCTGTAGTGGAATAGACCTGAATTATGCCCAAATACTCGTCAAGTCTACTCTTGATGTTACTACATATTTACGCAAAATGGAAAGATTGCTTGCTGACCTAGAAAAGATGGATAAGCCAACAATAGCCGCCGTGAATGGCTATGCGATTGGTGAAGGTTGCGAGATTGCTTTAGCTTGCGATTTCCGCATAGCCTCGGAAAATGCCCGATTAGGAATGACATACATTCAGCTAGGTCTTGTTGCTACTCCTGCGGGAACATGCCGATTAATTGAACTGGTTGGTCTGTCTAAAGCGAAGGAACTCATTTTACTTGGGGATAGCGTAGAGGCTGAAGAAGCATTGAGGCTAGGCTTGGTGAATAGAGTGGTTGCTACTCAAGATTTAGAGGACAGTGCCTTGGAACTAGCAGTAAGGTTAGTCAAGGGAGCACCTTTAGCTATCGGAGTAGCTAAAAGAGAGATAAATGCTTCTATTGAGGCTAACTTAAGGACAGCGGCGGACTTCGACATTCGTACCCAAGCCGAATGCCTTCGATCAGAAGATACCCGTGAAGGAATAGCTGCTAGAATCCAGAAAAGAAAGCCAGTTTTCAAGGGGAGGTAAGGAATTACCCTTGAGCAAGTAATCAGCCAGGCTGGATGGAGCTAGTATGACCTTGTTTACATCACCCTCTTTAGCCTGGGATTTGGGGTGACGCCGGGCATTCTGCCTCTCTTAGCGATAGGTTTGCCCTCCACCTCGTGAAGGTCGGCGGTGAAATCAATGGGCGGAGTATCGCTGATGTAGCTACCCACGGCGAAGATGTCAACGGGGGCTCCTTCGTTTATAAAATATCTGATGCGCTCCGGCTTAAGTCCACCACTGACCACAATTTCTACCTTCTCAAACCCTTCAAGGTCAAGCCAAGCTCTCACTTCCTTAACCAAATCGGCGGTGACCCTGCCTCTCTCCGAGGGAGTATCTAATCTTACACCCTGCAACCTTCCGTGCATTGCCTTGGCAACAGTTACGCTTTCTCTAACCTCGTCCTCAAAAGTGTCTACCAGGGCAATTCGGGGCACTTCAGGGGGCATATGCTTATCAAAGGCAAGCGTAGCCTCAGCGGTGCTTCCCAGAATGATAATAAGAGCATGAGGTATAGTCCCTGTAGGTTGGATACCAGCAAGTTTTGCCCCACTTGTGCTGGCACAGCCGATGCAGCCTCCCACGATAGCGGAATACTCCATAACGCCAACTACTGAAGGATGAACATGACGAGCACCAAAGCTAATCACCGGAATGCCCTGGGCAGCATCAACACATTCTCGAGCAGCAGTTGCCCAGCCACTGCAATGGGCAAGAATGCCGAGATAGGTAGTCTCGTAAGTTCCGTAGCACTGGTAAGGAGCTTTTATCCGCAGGACTACTTCTTTTCTGTCAAAGGATTCGCCTTCGGATAACGCCCAGACTTCACGACTATCCTCAGGAAGCACCTTCTCTAACAGAGTTTTAACTTCCTCTATGCCGCAAAGAATGCCAGGCCCCCTCGGAAACACCTCCATAGTGGCTACAGGGTTTATTTTCTCCTTTTTAAGTATTTCCCCCGTGCGGAGAAAATA
>MNYD01000056.1:0-1112 GCA_001872925.1 Dehalococcoidia bacterium CG2_30_46_19
CGTTTATGAGGAAAAGAGGAAAACCCAGCAGGCTGACCCTTACAAGAAGTTGGTACCTCATATAGTTAGAAATTATATGATTCAACAATCCCCTGTTGGGTTAGGTACTTAAATGATTTGACACGTACATTATATAAAAAGTTATAAGTTAATGGCAACCCTAAAAAAGCAAAAGTCAAAAATCAAAGGTCAAAATGACAGAGCAAAAATGAAAAACAGTCAGTATAAAGCTGAAGGCTGATAAACTGTCATTGCGAGCCGAAGGCGTGGCAATCTCGAGAAAAGCAAAACTCAAAATCCTGAATCCGAAATACTAAACAATACCAAAAACTCAAAAATCAAAGGGCAAAAATAAGGAAGGTTTTTACATTTTAATTTGTCATTTTGATTTTTTATCTTTGATTTTGTTCAGGGTTCAGTGCTTTGAGTTTAGGATTTCCCCGCGGGTGTCATTGCAAGTTGCTTCGCCTCCGGGTTTTGTAGTTGCCTGATTCATCAGGCACAATTGCCCAATAAATTGGGCAACTACAGTTTTACTTCGTATAAAAATCCCCCTCTAAATCCCCCTTTAGAAAAGGGGGTTCAACGCCCCCGTAAGGGGGATTTGACATTCCAGCAAAGCAAAACTCAAAAATCAAAGAGCAAAAAAGAGGAAGGTTTTTACTGTGTAGTTATGTTTAATTTTTGAATTTGTTCAGGGTTTAGTGCTTAGTATTTAGGATTTCAAGCTTGTTTTTTACATTTTAATTTGTCATTTTGATTTTTTATGTTTGATTTTTAATATTACTCGTAGTAGTAATAGCCCCGCCGTCTCATGATGAATATGCCCACCAGGATGATCACCAGAAGCAGCCCGGCGGCAATGGTAATCATTGCCCATTGCGGCAGGAATCCAGCGTGGAAGGATTTCGCCTCCGTCCAGTTTCCTTCATTCTCGGCGCCATCTATGGCTCTTACCTTCCAATAATAGCTGCCGTAAGCTAAAGCATGCTCCTCAGACAAGGAATAGGCAACAATATCGCCCTGGAAGCTAATAGCTTCTATGGGCACCGGGATAGAGATTGTGGAATTATCGCCGTGATATATCTGCAAATCATAGCTGGCGATTCCGC
>MNYD01000056.1:1129-3570 GCA_001872925.1 Dehalococcoidia bacterium CG2_30_46_19
GACCATTTAAATGTGGGACATATCCCGCCCCCAAAGCTACCGAAAAAGCCAGCTCTGCTGTCAATGGGTGAGTTGAGAGTTGGCTCATCAGGTATATCCCCTTCCATATAAAACACCGCCGAACAAGCAGAATTGCCCTCATAGCTAGCGTTGATATACTGCTCACCGTGCTTCCCGTAGGCGATGAATGTAACTGCAGGAAGGTTACCCTCGGCATCAGCGAAAACGATAGTTGTCGTATTTTGATAGCTGACATTTACCGCGACGTAGGGGTCGAAAGATTTGCCAGTGACGCTAAAAGTCTGCCCGGCATGACCCGGCGAGCTGGGCGTCGTTGCTGGCTGCAGCGCTATGCCCGGTCCCAGGGTAAACGTAGCTGAGGCAATTGCCACGATAGAGCCGCCATGAAAGGCTTCAATAACGTGGCTGCCTTTGCTGCCCGAAGGTATGGTAAAGCTCACCTCTCCCCAACTGCCATATTCATCAGTGTAGTATTCGCCAAATTTTTGATGGTCATATCTTAATTCGAGAGAATCTGCAGCCTCAAAGCCAGCTCCACTTACGGCAATAATGTCGCCGCCGCAGCCCACATCGGGATTTAAGGTTACTATTGGCTGCACCTCGAAACTAGCTTCCCTAACCTGGCTCAAAGTGTGCGTGTCATCGTTATAGTAGGCGCCTATGGTATGCACCCCCTTTGCTGAAGCAGGTATGGAGAAGTTTTCTTCCCAGCTGCCATCCTTGTCAGCCTCAGTGCTGACCGGAAAGTCAACATAGGAATCATCATCGAGGTAATAGCGGATGTTAATGCCATTCCCGGAGCAGGGAAAGCCGCCGCCGGTTACCGTTACCTTATCTCCGGCATGACCCGAGCTTGTGTCCAGAGCTATTCCGGGATTGACCTTAAATCGTGCCGTGGCACTTCTTCCGCTGGTATCCTCGGCATAAACTTCATGGTACCCTTCACAGCCCTCGGGTACGGTAAACGATAGGTCAAAGAATCCGTGAGGGCATTTACTCCCCCACTCCACATCGGCAGTGGCCTGCAACACGTCATCATAATAAACGCGAACTGTTTCGCCAGAACGGAAATCCTCACCATTGACGGTCAGTTTATCTCCCACACAGCCCTCGGTTGGTGAAAGGGTGATACCTATGGCGTTGGCCTGGACCGGTGTGGCAAATGCCGGCATCGCCACCAGGCAGATGGCAAGGGCGGTAATCAGGCAGCATAGTAACTTCATTCCGTAATTCTTCCTTCCTTTGCCAGATTGTTGCATCACACAGAATATAACCGCAATTAAAATGGAATTATAACAACTTCATTCGCTTATTGCCATATTGATAGGGCGTGAGATTGTGTCGTCGCTAACGCTCCTCGCAATGACAGAGGAGGTGCCATTGCGACCTTTTTTATTGTCATTGCGAGCCCTTCGCCTCTTGTCATTCTGCCCCCCAATTTTCCTTTGTCATTCTGACCCTGACTCTGAGTGTAACGAAGAGGAAGGGGAAGAATCTCCTCTTCGCTCTGCTCAGAGCTTCGGCTCACCAGGGCAGGCTCCGCGTGGCAATCTCGGTGGGGCAGGGGATTGCGGAGCCTGTTCCGAGTGAAACCTTGTGCTTGAACGTAGTGAAGCAGAGGAATCTCGGGCTCCAGTTTGCTTCGGCTACGCCTCGCAACCGCTACCGCTCCTCGCAATGACAGAGGAGGTATACCCTGTGGTAACAATAAAGGAGGCAAAATATCACTATCATATAGACGAGTACACAATCTTTACCTCAAAAGCCTTTCCTGATATACTATTGACAGTATGACAAGATATAGGTTGCCAATTGAAATCCAGTTCCTTGAAGAAGGTTACTATCTTGCCACCAGCCCTGCTCTCCCCGGTTTTCTGGTTCAGGCCGAAACAGTGGAAGAGGTGCTGCGCCTGGCGCCTGGTGTTGCTCAGAGGCTGATTGAGGCAATGCGGGAGAAAGGGGTGCCTCTTCCCCAGGCACTGCAATCTATTGAACCACCTTTTCATGCTGAACTCCTCGTGCCAGTATGACCTACCGCGTGTTGACCAGGAAACTCCGCAAGCTGGGCTGCGAGTTTGTCCGACAAGGTCCCGGCTCTCATGAAATCTGGTGGAACCCCATGAACAAACGCTTCACTACCATTCCCAAGAGCAGAGGTGACATTCCTAAAGGCACCCTAGCAGCTATTCTGCGCGACCTCAGCTTTACTATGCAAGACCTTGCCAACAAGTAGCCTGCAGGTTTCAACTCTTGAGAACAGCCCCCTGTCATTGCGAACCCTTTTTCACCCGTCATTGCGAGCCCCTTCGCTTTCTGTCATCCTGCCCCAATTTCCCTTTGTCATTCTGACCCTGACTCTGAGTGTAACGAAGAGGAAGGGGAAGAATCTCGCTCAGGGTAAACTCAGCGTGGCAATCCCA
>MNYD01000113.1 GCA_001872925.1 Dehalococcoidia bacterium CG2_30_46_19
CGATATCCATATACCGGTAAAACTGGCGGCTATCAGCGCTTACTATCTCCGCTCCAAAATCCGAAGCTAATCGGAAAGCAAGCTTGCTTTTGCCTATCGCTGTGGGACCAACAATAGCAACAAGACATCTCATCTTCAGAAAGTAATGGGTAATGGGTAATGCGTAAAGGGTAACTCATCACTCATTACACATCACTCCTCAGCTTCTTAATCGCAGCCGATTGACCTACAATGCTTGAAAACTCATCGGCCTTAAGGCTCGCACCACCAACTAAAGCACCGTCAATTTCAGGTTGGGAAACAAACTCAGCAATGTTGTCGCTAGTAACACTACCACCATAGAGAAGACGGACTTCTTGAGCTATATCGCTATTCCAAAGGTTAGCAAGGGTATCGCGAATAAACTTGATGGTGGTAGCTGCTGTTATGCCATCAGCTGCCTTGCCTGTGCCGATAGCCCATATTGGCTCATAGGCAATAACTAAATCGATGCTGGACTCTATATTAGCTAGACTTCCCACCAATTGCCTGATGATAACCTGTTCTGTCTTACCAGCTTCATTTTCTTCAAGCCTCTCACCAACACACAGGATAGGCTTGAGCTTGAAATCCAGAGCAGCTTGCACTTTTTTATTGACCAGCTCATCTGTCTCAGCAAAATATGACCGCCTCTCGGAATGTCCCAGAATAACAAATTCCACGAGCCCTTTAAGCATCAACGGGGATATTTCCCCTGTGTAAGCTCCCCTAGCTTCAAAATACATATTTTGAGCCCCTAACTTCACAGATGAGCCTTGCAGCACCTTGCTCAATGTTGTTAAAGAGATAATCGGTGGACAAAGCACTTTCTCTATCCCATCTATTTTATCCAAGCTGTCTCGCAGTGAAGAGGCAAGCTTCTCAGCCTCAGCCACTGTGGTATTCATCTTCCAATTGCCAGCAATTAAAGGAATGCGCATGACAAGCTTCTATCGTTCTTCGCGATCCAACAGGACTTCTACCCCAGGCAAAGGAGTACCCTCCAGAAACCTCAAACTTGCCCCACCACCTGTGGAGACATGGGTCACTTTATCCCCCAAACCCATTTCCTGAATCACCTCAGCACTGGAACCACCCCCGACGATAGTAGTGGCATTACTGAGAGAGGAAAGAACACTGACCAATGACCTGGTGCCATGGTCAAAAGGAGGCACCTCGTAAACACCTACAGGACCATTCCACATAACAGTGTGGCATCTTCTCAGTTCATTTGAAAAAAGCTCGATGGTGTTTGGTCCGATGTCTACGATTAAACTGTCAGATGGAATACCATCTATAGACACAAGCTGGCTGCCAATACCAGGAGTAATTGCTGGCGCTACCACAACATCTACAGGCAACAAAATCTTGGCAGTCCGTTTCCCACCCGACTCCTGCAATAACTCCTTAGCTAGTTCCAGCTTATCCACCTCAATAGGGGAATTGCCCACCTCATATCCCATTGCCTTTAAAAAAGTAGCCACCATGCCACCACCAATAAGTAAAATATCCACCCACCGCAACATGTTCTGCAACAACCCCATTTTGTCGCTTACCTTGGCACCACCTATCATGCAAGCAAAGGGGCGTTGTGGCTCACTTAATAAGTGCCCTAATGCTTCCAATTCCTTCTCCAACAGAAAACCAGCCACTGCCGGCAAATATTGAGCCACACCAACAGTGGAAGCATGCGCCCTATGGCTGGTTCCAAAAGCATCGTCAACATATAAATCGGCTAACCCAGCCAGCTCTTTAGCAAAGGAAGGGTCATTTGCTTCTTCCTCAGGGTGAAAGCGAAGATTTTCCAGCAAAAGAATATCTCCGCCTCCAAGCATTTTCACCTTGGTTTTCACCTCTTCCCCTATGCAATCATCCGCGGTCTCAACTGGCAACTCCAGAAGTTCTGACAACCGTTGTGCTACCGGTGCCATCCGTAATCCCTCGACAACTTTACCCTTAGGACGCCCAAAATGAGAACAGAGTATCACCTTCGCTCTGTGGGCAACAAGATACCTGATGGTAGGCAGCGAGGCACGAATACGGCTATCATCGGTAATGATGCCTGCTTCCATATCCATAGGCACATTAAAATCAACCCTAACTAAAACCCTCTTTCCTTCGACCGGGATATCTCTAACAGTCTTTTTCTGCATCTTTCTACCTAATAATCGCACTCCAATAAAAAGCTCGCTATCTCCTTTAACGGAGCCTGCCGTGATAAATCCAAACCGCTTACTCCCAACATCGCCAAGGCTTGACGATGATATTGCTGTATCAACTTTTGACCATACCTACGCGCCCCGGAGCGGCCCAGGATTTCCATCACCATGGCGACGTTCTCACTTGAAATAACTTCCTGTGAATAAATTTCTTCTAGTTTTTTACGGTCACTATCCTTACAATTCTCAAAGGCGTAGACTACCGGCAACGTTTTCTTCCCCTGTGAAATATCATCTTTCACCGGCTTCCCGATTTCCTCCTCTTTTCCCCAGATACCCAACATATCATCTTGAATTTGATAGGCCATACCCAGCTCTTCACCAAATCCATAGAAAGAATCCACCATCTTATCATTATCCACAGCCAAACATGTCCCTATGGCAGTTGATGCTGCCATTAATGCTGCTGTCTTTTTAGCTATCATATCAAGATAGTCCTTTATAGTAACATCAAGACGGCTCTGATAAGCAATATCCAGATATTGCCCCTCACAAAGCTTCAGACAAGCCTCATTTAACAACTGAGACGCAGCCATAACCCTTTGCTCTTTTATGCCATTATACTTTAATCTGAACAAGGCAGAGAAGGCTAAGGCAAACATAGCATCGCCAGCGTTTATCGCCTGTGATTGACCCCATATCTTCCACACAGTGGGGCGGTGATGGCGTTCGCAACTAGCATCTTGAATATCATCGTGAATTAACGAGAAATTATGAATAAGCTCTAGCGCTGCTGCGGCAGGCATTATCCGCACTGCATCCCCTCCTACTGCTTGGCAACTAAGCAAGCAAAGGAGAGGACGAACAAACTTCCCCGATTCCCTATGGTAAGAATAACCCTGCTCATCCTGCCACCCCATGTGGTATCGCAACATGTCATAGAAAGTCAGAGGATTACTCCCGATAATCTCCTTCAGCTCCCTTTCTATCTTTTGCTGATAAGATTGAAAATCTTGAGGTAGCCTCTTGCTGCTTCCCATCAACTCATCTTAATTGTGGGGAAGGGGGGACTCGAACCCCCACGCCTTGCGGCACATGATCCTAAGTCATGCTCGTCTGCCAATTCCGACACTCCCCCAAATACGAAATACAGAATACAACAACATTTTACCAAACTTGCCTCAACCTTCATAACTCATATCCTACCACACCCCACAGCCCCCGCAAGATTATACAATTCCTTCTACATTGTATGTTGACACTGAAGGTATCTGGGGGATATATTTGCCAGTAGATCGAAGTCAAACCGATACTAAGAAATTTAAAAGGAGAAAAAAATGATTATAGATGCGCATTGTCAT
>MNYD01000049.1 GCA_001872925.1 Dehalococcoidia bacterium CG2_30_46_19
TTCCTCGACTGCCCGGTATTGCGACAGTATTCATCAAGAAGTTCTGTCTTCTCCTTCCTGGTTTTTGCCTTAAAGTAGCTCTCCCCTATCACCTTGAGATATTCATTCCTTGAATGCATGTCCATCCTTTCCATAGCCTGGCTTTACCTCCTGTGAAAATATTAGCCAGGCTGAATCTTAATCCACTTCGGTTAGATTTTTCGTGATTCAACAACTTCTCCTTCGGTTAGATTTTAGATGATTTAAATCGCGGTATTGCATTTAAAAATTTTTGTGTTATAATACTTAGCAGTCTATCGTATAGAGTGCTAAAAATTTAAGTTTTAAGAAAGGAGGTGTTATGGCAACTAAAATTAAGCCTTTAGGAGACAGGGTAGTGATTAAACCTACTCCCAAAGAAGAAGTAAGCAAGGGGGGAATTGTTATACCAGATACAGTCAAGGAAAAGCCTCAGGAAGGCAAAATCATCGCTGTAGGTCCAGGCAAGCTATCTGAAGATGGCAAGCGTATCGCTATGGAAGTGAAAGTAGGAGACAAGGTAATTTATTCCAAATATGCCGGGGCAGAAATTAAGGTCGACGACGAAGAATTGATTATTGTTCGCGAGAGCGATATTTTAGCTAAGCGAAGTTCATAAAAGGAGGTGAATTAAATGGCAAAACAACTTCTTTTCGGTGAAGAAGCAAGAAAGGCACTCAGAACAGGCATAACTACTCTAACCGATGCAATTAGAGTAACGTTAGGACCACGGGGGCGTCCAGTAGCACTGGACAGGAAATTTGGCGCTCCCTCAGTTCTCAACGATGGCGTTTCCATCGCCAAGGATATAGAATTGCCCGACCCATTTGAAAATATGGGAGTTCAATTAGTAAAAGAGGCAGCAACCAAAACTAATGACCAGTGCGGCGATGGAACCAGCACATCTGTTATTCTGGCGCAAGGCATCATCGCTGAAGGCTTCAAGAACATCGCCGCTGGCGCTGACTCTATGGCTTTGAAGCGTGGCATTGAGAAAGGAGTGGCGGCTGTGGTGGCAGAACTTAAAAAAACAGCCATCCCTGTAGCTGGTAAAGAGCAAGTGGCTCAAGTAGCTTCCATATCAGCAGCGGATGAGGACATTGGCAATTTAATTGCCAATGTGATGGAAAAGGTAGGTAAGGATGGTGTTATCACCGTTGAGGAAGGCAAAGGATTAGAATTCGAAACTGAATACGTCGAGGGCATGAAATTTGACCGAGGTTATATCAGCCCGTACTTCATCACCAACGTTGAGCAGATGAGATGTGAGCTGGAAGACCCATATATCCTCATTACCGATAAGAAAATCTCTGCCCTGAATGATATCCTTCCCGCCCTGGAAAAGATCGTCCAGACCTCCAAGAACATCGTTATCATCGCAGAAGACGTGGATGGAGAACCTTTAGCTACCTTGGTAGTCAATAAGCTGAGGGGAACTTTAAGCCCTCTGGCAGTTAAAGCACCGGGCTTCGGGGACAGACGAAAGGAAATGCTTCAGGATATAGCTGTCCTCACTGGCGGTAAGGTCATATCTGAGGAAGTTGGTAGAAAGCTAGATTCAGTAACTATAGAAGACCTCGGGCGAGCACGAAAGGTTGTTGCTGACAAAGATGATACCACCATTGTTGAAGGAAAAGGAGCAACCGGAGATATTGAAGCGAGAATCAAGCAAATCAGGGCGCAAATTGATATAACTACATCTGACTATGATAAGGAAAAACTCCAGGAGAGATTAGCTAAATTGGCTGGTGGCGTGGCGGTAATAAAGGTAGGTGCTGCCACTGAGGTAGATTTAAAAGAGAAGAAACACCGCACGGAAGATGCTTTATCCGCTACACGGGCTGCGGTAGAGGAAGGCATTTTACCTGGTGGTGGCATTGCCCTTCTCAATGCAATACCTGCCCTGGACAAGCTAAAGGTCAAGGGAGATGAAGCTACTGGCGTTGCTGTTCTAAGGCATGCCTTAGAAGCGCCTATTCGCTGTATTGCTGCCAATAGCGGGAGAGAGGGTTCGGTAATAGTAAATAAAGTAAAGGAGAGCCCAAAAGGTGTGGGCTATGATGCCCTTAAGGATGAATTGGATGTCGACATGGTGAAAAGAGGTATTGTTGACCCGCTTAAGGTCACCAGGTCTGCATTGCAAAATGGCGCTAGCATCGCCAATATGGTTTTAACCACCGAATCCTTGGTAACCGATATTCCCGAAAAGGAAAAAATGCCAATGCCACCCGGTGGCGGGTATCCTGAGTATTGATAACAAGCACCACTATTAAGAGGAGCTGCTTACCAAGCAGCTCCTCTTTTCACAGCTTGAGTAAATTTAGCAGAGGTTTTTCCCTTTTTACCTGCCCTACCACAGCTAAGTTGAGTTCATTGTCAATCAGAACTTCCTGGGCTACCTCCTTTAACTCATCCTCGGTGATAGCCTCTATTATAGAGATAACCTCATCTATATCGAGAATCTTCCGCCTCACCAATTCCTGGCCACCCAACCATAAAGCCATATTCTGACTATCCTCAAGCCGAAGTTGCAACCTCCCCTTTGATAATTCCTTGGCTCTGTGAAGTTCGTCCGCAGCGATTCCTTGCTTCAGCTTAGCTATTTCCTCAACTATAGTGGCAATGGCAGTTTCTGCCTTATTTGTGTCCACACCAGCGTAGATGACAAATGACCCTGAATTAAGGAAATGCTCCACATAGCTATGTATATCATATGCCAGCCCTTTCTTCTCTCGGACCTCAGTGAATAAGCGACTGCTCATTCCCACCCCAAACACTGTATTCAGCAAGTCAAGAGCAAAACGTCGGGGATGGAAATGTGAGAACCCATGGACGCCTAAACAAAGATGCACTTGTTCACTATCCTTGTGTTCCGTACGTAACCTCGGTGCATCTTGCCCACTGTTGGTTACATAACCCGCCGATCGTTTACCTGCAGACCAGTCATGAAACAATGCCTCGATACGAGCTAATGTTTCGTCAGGCGGTATATTACCAGCAACACTAACCACGGTATTATTAGGCAAATATCGATGAGCGATATATCTTAACATCCGTTCCCTGGTTATCGAGGCTACAGTTTCTTTACTCCCGCTGACCTCACGCCCCAAAGGCTGGTCAGGCCATAAAAGCTCATCAATAAGCATATTTACTCGTTCTTCAGGAATATCCATGTGCATATTTATTTCTTCAATGATGACTCGGCGTTCTTGCTCTATATCATTGGAATCGAAACGAGAATTGCACAGCAAATCAGATAACACATCCAGAGCTACAGGAAAATGGGCAGCCGCTACTTTGCACCAAAAAACGGTTATTTCCTTATCCGTGCCAGCATTGATTATGCCACCTACTCCTTCAACATCCTGACTTATATCTTTAGCTGTTGGTCTCCGTTTTGTGCCTTTGAAATACATATGCTCAGCAAAATGAGAAATGCCGGCTTCTTCCTCATTTTCATAACAGGAGCCGGCACCAACAAGAAAAGCAAGGCATACTGAACGAGTGTGAGGCATAACACTGGTAATAACCCTTAATCCGTTGTCAAAAACAGTTTTAGTGTACATTTGCCTCAAATTCTACTGTGGTATATATTTCCCGTCAACAAAAAGAGCACAATTGCCACAGGTTCTCCCTTGTATTACCATTGCCCGGTAGAAAGCTGTCTTTTAACACACGATGGAAGAATTCACTCTGGTCAAAGATTTTGCCATTATAATGGCGGTAGCTGGTGGGGTTACGCTCCTATTCCGCCGGCTGCGTCAGCCTCCCATACTGGGATATTTAATAGCCGGGCTTATTATCAGTCCTTATACCCTCCCAATCCCACTGGTGGAAAATATTGACACCATACGGTTACTAGCTGACCTGGGACTGGTGTTGCTTCTATTCGGTATAGGTCTTGAGTTTAGCTGGAGCAAAATCAGGGCAGTAGGGCCAGCAGCGCTAATAATTGGGGGCATCGAAATATTTACCATGTTCGCCTTGGGCTATGGATTGGGACAGCTTTTTGGATGGTCAACGTTAGACTCTATCTTCCTCGGGGCTGCTATGCACATAAGCAGTTCGGCAATAATCGTCAAGATACTTCGAGATATGGGAAGACAGAACTTACTTTCCTCAAAACTCATAGTGGGCATCCTGGTGGTCGAGGATTTCGCCGCTGTAATAATCATCGCTGTGCTTTCCGGTATAGCTACCACCGGGGCTGCTACTTTTGGCGACATCGGTTCTCTGATGCTTAGGCTAATCATATTTTTTGCTGCCGCCTTGGGTTTCGGCGCCCTATTGGTTCCCAGGATAATCGAAATCACCCACCGCTTCCATTCCAGAGAAGCTTTGCTAATCACCAGCATAAGTCTGTGTTTCATTATGGCTTTGCTTAGCGAGTATCTGGGCTTATCTGTAGCTGCCGGTGCTTTTTTGATAGGCGCCTTAATCGGTGATACAAAGCATTCTAAAGAGATCGACCAAGTAGTGACTCCCGTCCGTGACATGTTTGCTGCCCTATTTTTCGTATCGATAGGAATGCTTATCAATATCCTCCAATTTAAAAGCTTCATCTTTCTTGCGTTGGCTACCTCTGCCCTTTTCATCTTAGGTAAAATCCTTGGCAATACCCTGGGAACATTTCTTTGTGGGTTCACTGGTAGGACATCCTTGCGAGTAGGAACAGGTATGCCCCAGGCAGGTGAGTTTTCACTTGCCATAGCCAAAACCGGTGTAGATAGCGGCGCTGTGATACCGCTACTTTATCCCGTGGTAGTAGCAACGACGGCAATTACGTCTTTTACCACACCATATATCATACGCTTGGCTGACCCAATAACAGACTTGCTAAACCGTAGAGCCTCCGAACCGATTAAAAGATACGAGGCAAGCTTCTCAAATTGGCTGCATGGTATCCGCAACGCTTTCTCTAGCCGAAGCAAACCAGCCCAGGAAATCCAGCACTCAGGAAGAAATGTACTGGTCAACTTCTTGCTTATAGTAGTCCTCATTGGTATAGGAACAAGTGCTGTTCAATTCGTGGATAATATCGCCACTTTTACTCACTTGCGCCCCGATATACTGGGATTGCTAATTAGCTTCCTCATCGTGGTTCTGTGTGTTCCTGCCTTAATAGCCTTTTGGCGCAATCTTCGACTGTTAATAGATGAAACGATAAAATATTTGCTCTCGCGACGCTCATCAGCCAGAGCGTTGAATCAGGAGACACTGCATACCATCATTAGAGGCAGTATTATGGTTACACTCTCGATACTTCTGGCCATATGGTCTATCCCGCTGATTATCAGTCTCCTTTCTCTTGGTTCTTTTGCCATTGCTGCTCCCATCATACTCCTTGCTATCTTAATCTACTTTCTCTCAACATCAGTTAGAAACATACACAGTCAACTAGAAACAACTTTCAGTACCACCTTGTTTGGTCACCACGTTACTGAAAACGAGGAAGTTAACAACAAAAAGGGTGAAAATGAAAGGAAATAAAGTCCAGTGGCTATGTCATAGATACGCTTGAGGCTAGTCTGTGG
>MNYD01000080.1 GCA_001872925.1 Dehalococcoidia bacterium CG2_30_46_19
TCTCATGCCCACCTCGGAGATTGCGGAGCTTGTTCCGAGTGAAACGAGGAATCTCATGCTCCAGTTTGCTTCGGCTACGCCTCGCAACCGCTAGCGCTCCTCGCAATGACAAATAAACAACCTCAAGGTGAGATTGTTTAGCGACCCATCCCCCTCTCCCTTCGCTTCATGTCATTCTGAGCGTAGCGAAGAATCTCAAAGCGACCGAAAAAATCTCGCTCAGGGCAGGCCTTTGAAGGAGAGGGGGATAAAGGGGGTGAGGTTAGTAAACACTCTCAAGATGTAGATTGGAATAGCCGGACAACGTGGTAAAATAGTCAAGTATGAAGATAGTATTTCATGAGAAATACAAGCAGGTTTATACCTATGACCCAGCATCTAAAGCAGGAAGGATAGAGAACATTCTTGAGGCATTGAAGGGTTATGAGTTCGTCCAGCCTGAACCGGCTACTGAGGATGACCTTCTCCTGGTTCATGCCAAATCTTTAATAGACTCGGTGAAGGGGGATAGCCTTGCTTTTGAAGTAGCCAGTTTAGCTGCTGGGGGAGCAATAAAAGCTGCTGAGATTGCCCTGAGTGAGACATCCTTTGGTCTAATAAGACCGCCAGGACACCATGCTGGCAGAGACTTCAATGGCGGCTTTTGCTTTTTCAGCAACATGGCTATCGCTATCACAAAATTAATGCACCAAAAAAAGATAAACAGGGCTTTAATCGTGGATATCGACCTCCATTATGGCAATGGCACCTATGACATACTGGGCAGCAATGAGAATGTTATCTTCGTGAACATGGTGTGCCAAGAGAGGCAAAAATACTTGGCTGAGCTAAAGGAACGCCTGGGAAAGGCAAAAGAGTACGACATCATAGGAGTCAGCGCTGGATTTGATACTTATGAAAAGGATTGGGGGAGAAGCCTGAAGACCGAGGATTACAACACTATAGGCAGTATGATAAAGGAAACTGCCAAATCCTGTAAGGGAAGAAGGTTCGCTTTACTTGAAGGCGGCTACTATATCCCCGATTTGGGCAAGAATGTGAAGTCCTTCCTGAAAGGGCTGGAGTAAGCTCTCTGCAAATTAAATCTCAATTTGCATCCCTGTCTGTAATGGGGAAAACCTTTCTCTAAAGGCGAGATAAAGCTCTACCTGTGCTTTAAATCCGGTGCAATGACCAGCACATATCCACTCTGGATTTAACTTAGAAAGTTCCTCCACTGTTCTTTTTATCCTGTCATCGGGTGCATCGATAAGATGCAAACCGCCAATAATACCCTCTATTTTCTCGCAGCCAGTCAATTCCATGGCGTGCTTGGCAATATTAACGATTCCAGCATGGCTACAACCGGTTACAATCACCAGACCTTTCCCGCTAACATTTGCCACCACTGATATATCATCAAGCATTTGGTCATCTACGACTTCCCCACCTTCTAGCGTCTTCAGCGCTATCCCTACTTGCTCGAAGTCAGTTTGCCTCTTTACCTCGCCGGTGGTGGTAATACCCGACATAAGCTTCACAGAACCCTTATTGAGAAGAAGGCTGCCACCAGCTTTTTCTATCTCCTCCCTGGAGTCACCAGGCATAATACCTACATGCCTGAGATAAGGCTCGGTAACAAAATTTAGTCGAAAGATATCTCGATGAGCGATTACCCGGATATCCTTTCTGCCTATTTCCTTGAGCATCCTTGCTACTCCTTGAGTATGGTCATAATGGCAATGAGTTAGAACAACAGCATCAATAATGGAGGGCGAGATATTCATGAGTTTCATGTTATTGAGAAGAGCCTGTGAATTTTGACCCACATCAACCAGGATTCTCATTACATCGGAGCCTTTTGCCCCTTCCAGAAGAAAGGAAACTCCGTGTTGCCCTAGATAATGACTTTCATAAAGTACAGAGTCCTCCGTCAAGACTGTAATTTTCAGACTATCCAGCTCGCCAATTTCTGCCACGTCTTCTCTTTCCAACATCACGCGTGATAAAGCAAAGTGCTACCACACCCACAGTGTGATAGCACTCCGCTCCTCAAATGGCAATCAGAGGTAGTTGCTAATGTTGCCTACGAAATCCAGGTAACTACCTCTATCTGAGCATTTGCATAACCGGTTTCAGTTGTAGCATCTTCCACCACTTCCCAAATCTCAAATAGACCGGAGGTACGATCGCCCAATTCGTTGAAAGAGATAGGACCAGTAGCACCTTCGAATTCCAGTCCTGTCAGGGCGACCCTTATGGCTTCACCATCGTAAACACCAGCTGCTTCTATCGCGTTTGCAGCTGCCCATACTGCGTCATACATAGTGTCACAATATACCTGAGGTGCTTCTCCATATGCCAGTTCATACGCCGCGCTGAATTCATCGTACTTCGAACCTGCGCCAACAGTTCTGGTACCAGCAACAAACGCCTTCTCCATAAACTCAGCAGAACCAGGTTCTGCAAACAAACCGGAGCCATAGTTGCCATCACAGCCTAACCAGGCAATCTCGTCCAAGCCTAAATCTAGAGCTTGCTTGAACACTATGATACCATCATCACAGTAGGTGCAGGCAAAAACCACATCAGGGCTACTGTCTTTAATCTGCTGTAACTCGGTGCGATAGTCTTTCGTGCCTTCAGCATAGTGTATTGATACCACATGCTCTCCCTGCCACCCCACATCGTCAAGCCGCTCAACAATAGCTGTCTCTAAACCTTTACCATAAGTGTTATCCAGTACTATGGTAGCCAGCCTGGTATAACCTTTGTCCACGATAACGTCGGCTAATACCATGCCCTGGGCATCATCACGAAGGCATGTACGGAAAAACCACTCCGTTCCCTCAACCTCGGAAAGCGGGATCCCTGTAGCCGATGGGGTAATCAACGGCACCTGTTGTTCCTGTGCATATGGGATTGCAAGTAAAGAAGTCCCCGTGATCATGGGCCCGGTGATTACCTCCACGCCGTCCACTGTAACCAGCTTTTTAACCCTGTCAAAGCCTGTGGCTGGGTCTGTAGCTCCATCCTCTACCACTAATTCCACCTCTTTCCCCAGCACTCCACCAGCAGCGTTGATTTCATCTGCCGCTAGCCTGGCACCATTCAATATCCTGTTACCCATGGCGCCCAAGTCACCTGTCAAGTCCAGTACAACTCCTATCTTGATTGTTTCAGCCGGGGCAGGCCCACAACCCACTGCCGGGATGAGAAGAGCCAGGACAGCTATCACCATTAATAGTTTTTTAACCATTTTTTACCTCCTTCTAAAACTAAATTTTATTGGCTAATTATGCCGAGAGGCTAAATCTGTGTCAATACCCTTAGCCTCTAATCCCAAAAATCTTTGCTTGGAAGATTCTTCAGCAAATAAAGAACTAGCTTCACCTTCCATGGCACAGGTGCCTTCAACCAGAACATAGCCTCTACTGGAGACACTCAGCGCTTTTCTGACATTTTGTTCCACTATTATTATAGCTGTGCCAGTCTCTTTTATCTTTCCTAATTTGGATAGAATGACTGAGACTGGCTTGGGAGATAACGAAGCTAATGGCTCATCAAGCAACAGGACTTTCGGCTGGGCCATCATTGCCCTCGCTATGGCTAACATCTGCCTTTCCCCACCGCTTAAATTTCCTGCTAAAGCGTTTTTCCTCACCTCAAGCTCGGGAAACATCTCAAAAATCTCCCTTATGCCAGCTTTTATGGAAGCTCTTCCTTTCCTATGATAGGCTCCCATATCTAAGTTTTCACTTATAGTGAGGTTAGGGAAAACATTGTTTACCTGAGGAACATAACCTATGCCCATGCTTACCGCCCTATCAGAAGCTATTCCGGTTATGTCCTCACCACAATAAACCACTTTCCCTTGAAACAACCTGGCGAAGCCAAGAATGCTTTTGAGCAAGGTTGACTTACCGCTGCCATTAGGACCAACAACAGCCACAATCTCACCCTCATTCACATAAATGGAGACATCGTGGACAATAACGACATCACCGTAGCCAGCATTGATATTTTTGACGGCAAAGACAGGTTGTATTTTACTAGGACGCACTTTCGGTATAGCTTTTGTTATTCTACCTACTGTAAGTCTAATTCGCATCCAATCGGACTCATAGAATAACCAAGTGAAGCTAATTAGCATTAGAATTATAAACCATACTGGAATCATTTCTTTACACCCTTTTTAGTTGATATTTTTGACGGCAAAGACAGGTTGTATTTTACCCTCCCCCCAAATATGCTTGATAAAAAGCAGGGGCATCAGCAACATCATGAGGCTCCCCCTGAGTTACCACCCGCCCCCTATACATGACATAGACCCATTTAGCGAACTCGAATAATATCTCCAGGCGGTGTTCCACGATGAAAAAAGTTGTGCCATTACCAGAGAAATCCTTTAGCTTTTGAAATATAGTCTTACCCAGTGCTGGATTTATTCCCGCTGCTGGCTCGTCTAAAAGCAAAAGCCTGGGCTTAGCCATAAGCCCTCTGGCCACCTCCAGGAGTTTCCTTTGTCCGCCAGAAAGCTCGCCAGCAGGAGAAAAAGCCCATTTCCCCAGCTCCACAAACTCAAGAATCTCAATAGCTTCATCAATTAGTCCCTTTTCTTGCTCCTGCCACCCTTTCCTTAAGAAAAGACTGTTTACTAACCTATCGCCTTGATGACCTCTTGCTGCCACAAGCATATTATCCAACACTGTCATCTGGTAAAAAAGCCGGGGCAACTGGAAGGCATTCACCAGTCCTTCAGCATAAATATCATGAGGAGCGAGGTTGCTGATACATTTGCCATTGAAGTAAACAGTCCCATGGTCAGGCTTATAAAGCCCGAGAATGGTGTTAAACAAGGTCGTCTTACCACTGCCATTAGGACCTACTAGTCCCCAAATGCCGCCTTCCTTGACCTCCATGTCTACCGCATTGACAGCGTAAACCCCGCCAAAGTGCTTGCTGACTTCGCTTATTCTTAACAATGCTTCTTCCATTACCAACTAATGCCCCTCTTCGATGAGTGCTACATTATATACAATGCAAGCAGAAAAAAATAAAGCTTGGAGGGATAGGTTTACGCAGCCCCTTCAGACAAGGGGCCACATAAAGATGAAGAGATAAACACCGAAAAGCTTACTTACCTGCTTTATTATTAACAACGCCTTTTCCATATCTGACCAACTCCAAGGCCTTTGTCTTTATCGGACTCTCCTTTAACAAGCCCTGCGGTCTATAAAATAAAACAAGGATAATTAAAACACCAAATAGAATATATTGCAAGTTAATAGGGTCGAGGGGCAAAATCGGTTTAGCTAAATTTGTCCCATATTTAAAAAGCTCCACTAATCCAGCACCTAACAATGCCCCCCAGTTATTACCTGGCCCGCCTAAAAGGACCATTATCCAAACTGTGAAGGTAATCATGGGCACAAACATATCGGGGAGAACATAGTGAAGATACTGAACATAAAGTCCACCAGCGACTCCCACCATAGCTGAGCCTATCATAAGTATCTGTGCCTTATATTTAGCCCTATCCTTACCTAATGCCTCAGCAGCAATCTCATCTTCCCTTATTGCACGCACCACCCGGCCATAAGGTGAGTTAGCCAATAGTTGAGCTATGACAAAGCAAATGAGCAAGCAAAAGTAGACCAGTCCTATATTCACTAGAACACCAACATGGTGAGAGGCACCTGCTATACTAATAGCTGGAGCAACACTTGTTCCCCAGTCACCCCCAGCAATCCAACTCTCAGATTTGACAATCAACCTCAATATCTCGCCAAAAGCTAAAATTGCTATGGCTAGATAATCCGTCCTTAACCTCAAAGCGGGTAAGGAGATAAGCAAGCCAAAAAGGGCCGAAGTCAGGGCACCAGCGATAAGGCAAAGGGGAAAGGGAATGCCAATTTTAGAGAGAAGAGCATAAGTGTAAGCGCCAATGAGGAAGAAGGCTACCTTGCCAAAGTTGGCAATTCCGGCAAAGCCAAACTCTAAGTTCAGGCTCAGAGCTACTATGCCAAAGATGCCAACAAAGACGAGAAAGTCAAGACCGTAAAGTAACAAATCAAGCCCTCCTGAACAACATAGCTAATCCCTGCGGCTTCACAATCAAAGTTATTATCAGAATCAGGAAGGCTATACCTATACGATAGGTTGAAGAAAGTCCTAAAGCTACCAAAACCACCACCCCAACATTTTCAGCCAGGCCAATAATAAAGGCTGCCGCTACAGCCCCATAATAGTTACCAATACCGCCAAGTATAACCACAGCAAAGATAGGCAATATGATATCCCATCCCGTCATAGGCCAAATTTGGGTATCAGAGGCACGGAATATGCCAGCAATCGCCGCCAGTCCAGCACCGATAAACCACGTTATCCAGATTACCCGGTCAATATTGATGCCCGAGGCTAAGGCAAGCTCGGGATTACTCGAAGTAGCTCTAATGGCTTTGCCTATCTTAGTTCGGGTTAAAATAAGATGCATGATGAACGCTAAGGTTACAGCAACAAAGATAAGCCATAGCCATAGCCCGGTAACCCTTACCGGACCAACATCAAAGGCAGACCAGGCAGTGGTAAAATACAAGGGCTTCCAACTCCAGACAGCACCAATAGAATGTCTCAGAATAAAACCCAGGGCGATAGAAGCCACCATGAGATGGATTATGGTGGCTCCCCTCTTAGCTAAAGGCTGGAAAATGCCCCGATAGCATAAAAAGCCCACTCCTCCGGTGACCAGGAAAGCAACTATAAGGGCTGCTGGCAAGCCCAATCCTAGTTGCTCAGCAACGAAATAGCCAATAAAAGCGCCCAATGTGATGAATTCAGCGTGAGCAAAATTGGGAAAACCGGAAAGTCCGTAGGTTATGCTAAGCCCCACAGCCCCGAGGAGATAAATACTTCCGGTTACCGCTGAATTGAATAAAACTTGGGCCCAGTTAACCGCCATAATTGCTAAGATAAATACCGTTTTAGCTCGGTTAAATTAGCTAGAGAGCCCTGCTGACTATTTCCTACTCTATCAAGGTGAAAAGCATTAATGCCCGCTTGGCTGGAATTAAGGAAATCAAATTGCCAGTTGTCGCCAACATGGACAATCTGGGCAGGGTTTACTCTTATTGATTCACATACATAGGCATAAAATTTGGGCGTTTTTAACTGATTAAGTAGAGAAGTCGAGGAAAAGGTATGAATAAAATAGCCCTTGATGCCCTGCAATTGAGGCTCCAGTAGCTCTGACGGCGTTCCCGAAGCGATGATTAGCTTATATTGACCCCTCAAGGAGGAAAGAACCTCCATTACCTCGGGGTAATAACACACTTTAGCCTGGCAACGCTGAATCGCTAGCTCAGGAGAACCTAGCTGGAAATATCTGAACCAGTATTTTATATCATACCATTCCAATCTCTGGTCACCTACTTTATTATATTCTTGAGCAACAATTTTCTTAGCTTCAGCAAGCTCAACGCCGTTCTTCCCAGCATAAAGCGCAGGTATAGTTTCATGCCAGATAGCCTGGCTGAAATCAGGAGTTACCAGCGTCCCTTCAGCATCGAAGGAAATTACCTCAATTCGGCTCATTTAGATTGCTAATGCTATCATACTCGCAAGTGAAGGTCTATGTATTTGCGATGGTGTTTACTAACCTCACCCCCTTTATCCCCCTCTTTTTTAAAGGAGAGGGGAAGAGATTTATAGAGAGGGGTTTCACCCTCTCTTACCTACACTCCCCCTTCCCTTAGCAAGGGAAGGGGGTCAGGGGGATAGGTTGCAAACACTCTCTATTTGCCAAGCTTTCTCAATAAAGATAAAATATCCACAATGGTATACTACTACACGGCACCCTCTCCTTTTGTCATTGGGAGGAGCACTGGCGGTTGCGAGGCAGAGCCGAAGCAAACCCAGAGTGAGATTCCTCGCCTACGCTCGGAACAGGCTCCGCAATCCCAGGAGGATTGAGTGGATTTCGAGATATCTGAAGATTTGAAGATGGTGCAAAGCCTGGTAAGGGACTTTGTTACTAACCAATTGAAGCCGTTGGAGAGGAGCATTTTAGGCAGAGCGGCTGACTTGAGCGATGCCAAAATGTACCTTCCCCAAGAAAATGAGCATGAACTAATGGAGATGGTTAAAGAGATGGGCTTATGGGGGGTAGGCGTGCCTGAGGAACTTGGTGGCGCTGGCTTATCTATTTTGGGGAACTGCCTGGTTGAAGAGGAGTTGGCGCAAACAATTGTTCCTTTCGACTTTGGCGATGTTACCCCGATTTTGTTTGAATGCAACGAACAGCAGAAACAAAAATATCTCTTACCCGTGCTTAACAAGCAAAAATACGCTTACCTGGCATTGCTGGAGCCGGAAAAGGAAGCGTCTGAGATTGACCGAATGGAAATGAGGGCAGAGAAGGCAGATAGCTATTACGTAATTAGCGGCAAAAAAGTGTCCGTCTCTAGAGCAGCTAAAGATTATTTTGCCCTGGTTTTTGCCAAGCCTGTCCGGGACAGGGAAACTTCGGAGAAGAACCCCACGGAGGGAGCGACCTGCTTCCTGGTAGATAAGGGTACTCCAGGATTTGCCGTTACTGCTGGCCGGGAAAAGACCGGATGGGAAGCAGGTATGAGAGAGCCTATTTATTTGACCTTCAATAATTGTAAAGTACCTCCCGAAAGTATGTTGGGAGAAGAAGGAAAAGCATTTCATCTTGGTAAGAAATGGCTTCCGGCAAGGCGAATCATAAGAGGTGCCAGATGTGTTGGGGCAGCACAGCGTATACTTGAGGAATCAACTATACAGGCTCGAACCTGGACATCGTTTGGACAGGATATTTCAGGTCGCCCCAGCATCCAGGCAGCACTGAGCGATATAGCCACAAATATCCACGCCTCCAGACTTATGGTTTATGAAGCTGCCTGGAAAGCAGACAAAGGACAATCGATACAGAGAGAGGCAGCTATGGTGAAATTGTTCGCCACCCAGATGATTCACCTCGTTGCCGACAATGCTGCTCATATTTTCAATGCACCACCCTATGTTGCTGGGTTACCTATGGAAAGGTTTTGCCGCAATGTATTGGCGATGAGCTCCACCAATTTCGCCCTCCAACTCCAGAGGAACATCATCGCCAGAGATATACTCAAGGGATTAAAGGTTTGAATTCGCCATGTCATTGCGAGCCGAAGCCCTGAGCGTAGCGAAGGGGCAGCAAAGCAATCTCTGTGGGAAATCAACTCAGATTGCTTCGGCACTGATGTGCCTCGCAATGACAATAAGGTGAAAAGGAGAGGTTGTTATGGCTCAAGTTAAAAAAGTTAGACTCCCGTTGACCGATGAAACTTTGAAGGAGCTTAGGGCGGGGGATAACCTCCTGCTCACCGGCGTTATGTATGTGGGGCGTGATGCCGCCCATAAGAGGATAGTTGAAGCTATGGAGCAAGGAAAACCCTTGCCCATCGATATCAAGGGGCAGACGATATATTTCATGGGGCCTTCTCCGGCAAGACCGGGAAGACCGATAGGGTCGGCTGGTCCCACCACCAGCGGGCGTATGGATGCTTACTCACCCCTCTTGATAGCTGAAGGGTTGAAAGGGATGATCGGCAAGGGATTGAGGTCAAAGACAGTGAAGGATGCTATGGTGAAGTATAAAGCGGTATACCTAGGCGCCATAGGCGGTGCTGGCGCACTCATTTCCAAAAGCATCAAGAAGGCAGAGGTGGTAGCCTACGAAGAACTCGGTGCTGAGGCACTCCGACGCCTTGAAGTAGAGGACTTCCCGGTTACAGTAATAAATGACATTTATGGCGGCGACCTTTATGAAGAAGGAAAGGCTAAATATCAAGTTAAAGCCTGTTAAAACGGGCGTGCTAATTCCAATTCGAAGAAACTGACTTACCTTAGGGACAGCAGCGCCCGGCTGCACTGGTTTCAATGTTTACCAGTTTTCTATAGGCAGCCATCAGGTTTTTGGTTAACTCGCCTGGTTTGCCTGTGCCAATGGACTTGCCATCAAAACAGGTCAAGGGCATGATTTCCAGTATAGAATTAGTAATAAAAGCTTCCCCAGCTAGAGTTAGTTCCTTTAACTCCACTTTCCTTTCTACCGCCCTAATATTGGAAGTCTGAGCTATCTCCAGAACTGCCTCTCTGGTAATCCCGGGCAAGATGCCACTTTCCGACGAGGGAGTGATGAGCATTCCTTGCAATACAAGAAAGATATTGCTGATGCTACCTTCTGCTAGGTGGCCTCGCTCATTGAGCACAATGGCTTCATCAACTCCAGCAGCTTTGGCTTCTGTCCTAGCTAAGATGTTTTCCAGATAGCACGTGGACTTCAGTCGTGATAAGGGCGATTGGCTGTTGCGGTGCACTGAAGATAGTGCTGCTTTAAAACCCTGCTCATACCTTTGGGGTGGCAAGGGAATAAAATTCTTGGCAGTGACCAAAATAGTGAGCCCAGAGCAGGTGCCGGGTTCAGGAGCCATATCACCTTCCCCCGCCGAAATAGTAAGCCTCACCCGTGCCTCTTTTAGGCTATTAGCTCGTAAAGTTTCCCGGCAAGCGGCTTTCAAATCAAAGGAAGCCAGCTTGGCTGCCAGACCGAGCATTTCAGCCCCTTGATAAAGCCGAGTTAAGTGCCGGTCAAGATGGAAGAGACATCCGTTATAAGCCCGCATAGTCTCAAATAATCCATATCCGTAAAGAAAACCATGGTCAAAAGGGGATAGTTTACCCTTCGAGCGGGGGATAAGATATCCGTTGAGATAAATAATTTCTGCCATAATATCAATCTTAATTGTCATTGCGAGGCACGTCAGTGCCGAAGCAATCCCTAAGAATGCCTGCCATCGAGATTGCTTAACTTCGTTCGCAATGACAGGTACGGCTCGTAATGGCGGATGAAAGGCTCACAACGACATCGCTCCACGTCAATTAAACACTCCACTTAACACCAAACTGGCTGGGAAAAACGGAGAAAGTTAGCCAGGAGGTCGTGTCCTACTTCAGTGAGAATGGATTCGGGATGAAACTGGACTCCTTCCACAGTATAATCTTTATGCCTTACCCCCATTATTTCCCCATCCAGTGTTTTGGCAGTGACTTTAAGACAGGAGGGAAGGCTCTGAGGTTCGATAATTAAAGAATGATAGCGAGTTGCTGGGAAAGAATTAGCCAAGCCCTGATAGATAGTTTCGCCATCGTGGTGGATGAGGGAGGTCTTACCGTGGACTGGCACCAAAGCCGGAACAATCTTGCCCCCATAAACATAGCCAATGCATTGGTGTCCCAAGCACACACCAAGTATAGGGATTTTGCCGCCGAAATAGCCTACTATATCGTTGGAAATACCAGCTTCCAATGGAGTGCATGGTCCTGGTGAGAGTATAATATGACTAGGAGCCAGTTTTTCAATCTCAGCCAAGGTAATTTTGTCATTGCGATATACTATGGGCTGCCAGCCGAGCTCGCCAATATATTGAGCCAGGTTGTAAACAAAGGAGTCATAGTTATCAATTATCAGTACCATCCATACCCCCCAAGAATCTGCAATTTCTTCCTTCTCTTCATTTTGCTGCTACAATCACTTCCGGCGCCAGCTGCAAGGCTTGAATTAAACCCCTAGCCTTGTCCAGAGTTTCCAGGTACTCACCTTCGGGATCGGAGTCGTAAACAATTCCACCACCTACCTGGAAGTAAGCTTTGCCTCTCTTAATCAAAAAGGTGCGGATAACAATATTGATATCCAGGTCTCCATTGAAGCCCAGATAACCTATAGAGCCAGTGTAGACACTTCTTCTCGTTGGCTCCAGCTCATCAATGATCTCCATAGCCCTCACCTTAGGAGCACCAGTAATGGAGCCGCCAGGAAAGGTAGCTTTGAGCAGGTCAATGCTGGTCGCCTCCTGGCGCAACCTGCCAACGATAGTGGAGGTAAGATGAAACACGGTAGGAAAGGTCTCCAGAATAGCCAGTTCGGTAACTTTTACTGTGCCATAGCGGCAAACCCGTCCCAGGTCACTTCTCTCCAGATCAACAATCATGATATTCTCGGCTCGGTCTTTGATGCTGTGAACCAATTCATGAGCCAGGCGTTCATCTTCCACAGGGTCTTTGCCTCGCGGTCTTGTCCCTTTTATCGGTCGTGTTTCCACCAGGTCACCTTGAACCTTGAGGAATCTTTCCGGGGAGGCACTGACAATTGTTATACCATCGAAGTTGAGGTAGCTGGCAAAGGGAGCAGGGTTAACCTCTCTCAGCCGTTGATACAGCTCGTAAGGCGAAACGGTCAATTTGGTCTCAAACCTCTGGGAAAGGTTTACCTGAAACACGTCGCCTGCGGCGATGTATTTCCGCACTCTATCCACAGTTTCGACATATGCCTCGGAGGTAAAGTTGGAGTTAAGTACTACCTCTTCCATTCCCTCAGTCCGGATGAGAGAGATTTCTTGAGCCGAGCGCGGTGAATAGAGCCAATTTTTTATTTCTGCGAGCCTAATTTCAGCTCGCCTCAGCCTTCGGCTTTCTTCCAGTTCAGGAAAACCTGTGGAAATGATGTAGGTCCGTCCCTCAAAATGGTCAAAGGCGAAGATAGCGTCGTAGAAGGCAAAGTAACTCTCAGGAAATTTACGGTCATCTATGGCTGTAGATGGCAGGTGTTCGATAAAATGGCACAGATCATAACTAAGATAGCCAACTGCTCCGCCAAGGAAAGGTACCGGTGTTGAGCGACGCTCCAACTTATATATGTCCAGTAGTCTGCCCAAAGCATCGAAGGGATTGCCATACTGGACCTCCTGTTTGTTTGCTTGAACGAAGGTAATCCTGGTACCTTGGCTACTCATTATTAGAAATGGATTACTGCCAATGAAAGAGTAGCGCCCCAGCCTCTGGGGATCCATGCCACTATCAAGAAAGAAGCTATAGGGATTGTCTTTGATTAGCTCAAAAACCTCAGGGGCAGTTAAGGAGGTAGAGACTTCTTCAATAAAGGGATAGCGATTCATTCTAACTTCAAAAGCCAACCTTCGAATTCTCACTCGGGGAGCGTCACTTCAGTTCCTTTTACTACACTGGATAAAGAGTTGAGCAAAAAGTCACGGGCATCAAGGATTTCCAGAAGTACCGGCTCGCCAGCCTTGGTAAAGTGGACAATAAGCTGTCCGGATTCTTCAGCGTAATCTATTGGCTTATCAGAAAGCTCGATTAGAAGAGCATCTACATCTTTACTAAATTTAATCTTCGCCATACCTCTCCTTCCTCCCAGGGTAAAAAGTAATTATAACAATTTCATTAGCCTATTCCTCATAGACTACTCTCAATACATGAGCAAGGTCAAGTTCCTTCTGAGCGATTTTGCGTCCTTTATAACCCGTGGCTATCTTTTGTGGGTAGTTTACCGCATCCTCCACAATTTCTATATTCAAGTACACTCCATGGGCTCCCATTACTTTCAGCTTTAGGAGAGCATGCTCGCTGAATTTTATCGCCTTCATCTTCGTGACAAAACCTACAAAGTCTGTAACAGTTTTTGGGTAGTAAGGCCAACTTCAGCGGGGTTGGCAGCGATAACAGCCCCGGCGGCAGATAGGGCTTTTATTTTCTCCGAAGCTTTACCCGCAGTGCCAGTGATAATAGCCCCAGCATGCCCCATCCTTTTACCTGAAGGAGCAGTGCTGCCAGCAACAAAAGCAACTACAGGCTTAGACATTTCAACTTTAATGAACTCCGCAGCTTCCTGCTCAAAAGTGCCCCCTATCTCACCAACAAGAACTACAGCTTTAGTATCATCATCAGCCTCAAACAGCTTCAGAATATCAACAAAAGTGCTCCCCGGTAAGGCATCACCACCGATGCCAACGCAGGTGGATTGCCCAATTCCCAAGCTGGTGAGCTGAGCCACAACCTCATAAGTCAGGGTACCACTGCGGGAGACCACTCCCACATTGCCGGGGAGATGAATCTCCCCCACCATAATGCCCACCCTACATTTGCCCGGAGAGATGACCCCGGGGCAATTGGGCCCAATAAGTCGGGGGGATTTACCCTTAAGATAGCTGTGCACCTTGACCATATCCATAACCGGTATACCTTCGGTGATACACACAATCAAAGGCATGCTGGCATCAGTCGCCTCCATGATGGCATCGGTGGCAAAGGCAGGAGGAACAAAGATGATGCTGGCATTGGCTCCAGTTTCAGTCACCGCCTGTTCCACGCTGTTGAAAACGGAAACGCCAAAAACCTCACTACCCCCCTTCCCAGGGGTAACCCCGGCTACCACCCTGGTGCCATATTCAATACAATGCTGGGTGTGAAAGCTGCCCTCTCCGCCAGTGATTCCCTGGACCAGAAGCTTAGTTCCTTGGTTTACAAGTATGCTCACTTTTTCCGCCCTTTCGCAGATTGAACCACTTTATCGGCACCGTCATAAAAATCCCTCGCCTCAATGAAATTTATTCCCGATTCAGCTAGAATTCGTTTGCCTTCGTCAACGTTCGTTCCCGCCAACCTGACGACCACAGGAAAGCTGATATCCATCTGCTGATAGGCTTCTACTATGCCTCTAGCAATAACATCCACCCTTGCCATGCCACCAAATATATTTACCAGCACTGCCTTTATCCTGGGGTCAGCAACAAACATCTTAAAGGCATTGACCACCCTCTCAGTAGTGTTAAGTGTGCCAATGTCGAGAAAGTTTGCCGCACTACCCCCACAATATTGAATAAGGTCATTCACCGCCATCGCCAGCCCAGCACCATTGACCATACAACCAATGTTGCCATCCATTTTCACATAATTATTTATCCCCCACTGGCGAGCTTGAACTTCCAATAGTTCCTCCTGCTCCTCGTCATGGAGTTCCTGAATGTCTTTATGCCGAAACAGGGCATTGTCATCAAAGTTAAGCTTGGCATCTAAAGCTAACAGTCTCCCATCAGCGGTAACGGCTAAAGGATTGATTTCAGCTAAAGAGCAATCTTTGGTCATGAACAGCTGGTAGAGATTAGTCATCAGCCTGGTTGCCTCGGCTACCTGCTTGCCCGTTAAATTCATCCCATAAGCCAATTTGCGTCCCTGGAAAGGCTGGAACCCGATAGCAGGGTCAATGGAGACCTTTAATATTTTCTCCGGGGCTGCCTGAGCTACTTCCTCAATTTCCATGCCACCAGCTTCGCTGGCCATCACGAGAGGCAGCTTCGTGGTGCTATCAACAAGAACGCTGATATAAAGCTCACGGCTTATCTCGCTTGCCTCCTCCACCAACACCCTGCTTATCGCCACACCCTCAGCACCGGTCTGATGCGTCACCATCCTTGTTCCCAGCAACTGGCTGGCTGCCTTCTCCGCTTCCTCGGGGGTATCAGCCATCTTTATCCCACCAGCCTTCCCCCTACCACCAGCATAGACTTGAGCCTTGACCACCACTTTCCCCCCGATTTCCTCAGCTATTGCTCTAGCTTCAGCAGGAGTAAAAGCCACCCTCCCCCTGGGGGCTGGAATGCCAAATTGCAACATAAGAGCCTTAGCTTGATATTCGTGAATCTTCATATCAAAACACCACAGTATAAGGGAGAAAATAGCTACCAGTCAATTTGTGCCACTCGTCCCATCATCTTCCCAAACTGAAATGCCAAGTGCTATGATATACAAATTGTTTAGCAGCAATCTATCGCGAGGAAGCAAGTGAAATGGAAGTAGCGTTTGATGGTGCTAGATACGACCATAGTTAAAGAAAGGAGGATGAATTATGCCTAAAGCAAACAGAAGAGTAGCTATATGTGGTGGAGGGATATTCAGGCCAGACCTCTGGCATGGAGAGAATGCTGAGGAAGGTGTTGCTATAGCTTATCAGGACCTGCTCCGACAATGCCCTAACTTGGGAGCAGATGATATCGACGCAGTAATGATGAGCTATTTCAGTGACCATTTGAATCAGCAGTTATGTATGGGGTGGATAATCCAGGATTATCTTGGCTTGCACAATAAGCCTGGTTATCGAGTTGAGTCTGGTGGCTCTACACCACTGGATGCCTTAATTAACGCTTACTATATGATACAGTCAGGGTTCTTTGATGTCATCTTAATTCCTGGCTGGGAATGGATGTGCGAGGTTGATGTTGCCAGCACGAACGAGATGATTGCTTCCGCTGCTGATACCGACTGGGACTTCCCGGTTGGTGGCTATTATAACGCATATTACGCTGCCATAGAAGTAAGACATATGCAATTATATGGCGAGACCTGCGAGGACCTTGGCAGAATTGCTGTGAAGAACCACAATAATTCTACTCATATTCCTTTCTCTCAGTGGGTAAGCCAGCGCGGTACTGCACCCATAACGCTGGATGATTACTGGAAGAGCAGGATGGTATGCTGGCCTTATAGAGTATTAAACAACGCAGTAATGAGCGAAGGAGCCTGCTGTGTGTTAATGGCAGCCGAGGAGAAGGTTAGCAGGTTTACCGATACACCCATGTGGATAACCGGTGTTGGTCTGGGAACAGATTCAATGAGGCCTGGAGATAGAACAGCTGACTTTGTCTACGCCGGATTTAAGGATGAAGCGAAGATATATCCCGACTTTGTCAAATCACCTAAGACGCCCTACCCCGATATGGCAAATTTTGCCAGCCTGCATGTAGCCGCAAAGAGAGCCTATGCCCAAGCGGGTATTACCAACCCGCTGAAAGAGATAGACTTGATGGAGCTTTTTACTCCTTACGATGGCGTCGAGCTTTGTCTTTATGAGGACCTGGGACTTTGCGGCAGAGGAGAGGGGAAATACATGATACGAGAAGGAGTAGTAGAGCCTGGTGGTGAATGCCCTGTTCAGCTAAGTGGTGGTCTAACGTCAACGGGACATCCCGTCGGTGCTACTAGTCTCTACTATACCACTTTCCTTTACTGGCAACTTGCCGGAAAAGTAAAGGAAATATGTGGTCCAGGTGGCTTACAGGTCCCGAATGCAAAAAGGGCACTTATCACCGGACATGGCGGCACCGGTTGTCAGGGCGGCGTGATAATCTTTGAGCGAGATTAAAAAGGAGGAGAAGATGGAAGAAGAGAAAGGATTGGTTGAAACAAAGTTAAAAGTAAGACCGGTAAAGAAAGAGCGTGAAAAGAAATACAGAGATTATCCTACAGTGGTGGATAACTCAACAGCGGCTCACGATTTTTGGGAGCCAATAGTTCACCTTGGATTGTGGGCCATTAAAGGACATCAGATAGTGAAAGGACCCTGGGGTGGCGGCACAGTTGAACAGGCGAAGAAGAGACCTCCAAGGGAATTTATGGTGATAGACCGTGCTAGCTTCGCTTTTTACTCCCACAGCTATGGTCTTGTTTCTCCATTCTTCCAGGGCTTGCTGGAGGCAAAGCTTACGGGAACAAAGTGCCCAAAATGCGGCACCGTATATTGCCCCCCTCGAGCCCACTGCTGGAATCCAGAGTGCAAGGTAGCTGACTGCTTTGACAATTGGGTGAACCTTCCTCTGACCGGCATTATCCATACTTTTACGGTGCAATGTCTGGCAGCAGCTCCTTTCGAGCACATGTTGCCTTTCTCCATGGGTTGGGTTCAAGTTGATGGTGCTGACACCACTTTGCCCATGCTGCTACACATACGACCAAAGGAGATTTTCATCGGGAAAAAGGTGAACATTGAATTCATACCCCGGAAAAGCAGAAAGGGAGATTTGATGGATTTGTATGCCGTGGCAGCAGTCCCGGGTGAGAAGCCTCCTGAGTGGGCTTGTATGCAGAAAGACACCAGGGAAATGGAATCTGTGGAGAACTCCATGAAAGCCACCCTGAAATTTATCAAGGATAGATACGGGGTAGACAACAGCCCACAAACAAGGGGGTGGTAACAGAGCTAAATAAAAGATTAAAATGTAAAATGCAAAAATACAGAGCAAAAGTAAAATTTTTCCTACCCGTGTCACACTGAGCGCTAGTGAAGGGTTTTATCTTTGCATTTTGAATTGTCACTTTGATTTTTGACCTTTGATTTTTGGTATTTATTAGGGGGAGATTTGTATGGATTTTAACTTCACCGAAGAGCAAAAGATGATCGCCAATACCGCTAAGGAAATAGCTAAGAATTTCCCGCCTGAATACTGGAGAGAGAAAGACCTGAAGGAGGAATTTGGTGAGGAATTCTATAAAGCAATAGGTAAGGCGGGATTTACCGGGATGGTAATCCCTGAGAAATACGGTGGTGCCGGGAAAGGCGTGACCGAGCTGCTCATTGCCATGGAGGAGTTAGCTGCCAATGGATGTGGCATGGCTGGTATATGGTATCTGGTTATAACTGAAGATTTCGGCGGCATTAGCATAATTCGGCACGGCACTGAGGCACAAAAGGAGAAATATCTGCCACGCATTGCCTCGGGAGATATTGAATTTTGTATGGGGCTTACCGAGCCAGATGCCGGCACAAATACGCTTAATACAAAAACGAGAGCTCAAAAAGTAGCTGATGGTTGGATAATAAACGGTAACAAAACCTGGATTAGCGGAGCGGATAGAGCTAGAGGAATGATGCTCATCACCAGAACGACTCCAAAGGAAAAAGCGCCTCGAAAAACATTCGGAATAAGCCTGTTCCTCATAGATTTGCCCAATCCAGCGGTTAATGTAACCACCATCCCCAAGCATGGGATAAATTACTCTCATTCGTGCGATATCGGCATCAATGACCTGAAAGTGTCTGAAGACGCTTTGATGCCGCCACTGGACGGTGGCTGGTATTCTTTGCTTGATACCTTAAATATCGAGAGGATGTCATTTACCACTGCAGCTATCGGCATCGCCCGACTGGCAATGAGTAAAGCTATCGATTATTCCAAAGATAGGAAAGTCTTCGGTGACATGCCAATCGGGAGCTATCAAGGGCTGCAATTTAACCTGGCTGAAGCTTATGCCGGCATCGAGGCAGCAAAATTGCTCAACTTCAAGGCTTCTACCCTATATGATAACGGAGCAAGCATTGCTGAAGTAGGAAATGCGGTAAATCCAGCAAAAATCCTGGCAGTTGAGAGCGGTATCAAAGCAGTTTACTGGGCAATGCAGACCTTTGGAGGCTATGGATATGCCAGGGAATACGACGTCGAGAGATGGTGGCGGGAAATAAATTTAATCAGGCTTGCTCCAGTTAGCCAGCAAATGGCATTAAACTATGTTGGTGAACATATCCTGGGAATGCCCCGGTCTTACTAATAAGACAAAAGGGACGATTTCAAGTTCTTCTTTGGCGGCAAATTCTTTTTAATTAAACTCCTTCTAACGTATGTGGGCTTTACGAAGTGCGCTGAAAGGGCATTTGGAGAAGCGTTAGCTTCTCGTAAAGCCCCTGTTATATGAAGACTCGCACTCAATTAGCTTTTTATTAAACTTTTAAGTTCTATCACTGGCTTAGGAAATGGTTCACCAGTCCAACGATTTTCCCAACAGACTAAATAATCAAAAGAATCAAAAGGGTGACTCCAACTTCCACGCGTTAGATTACGTTTGAATTCAACTCTAACCTCACGTTTCTTGTCCTCATCATAGCATATGCCATCTATACCTTTGGAGTCGTTCAGGCCAAGAATTTGCATTCGAATTTTCCCTTCCGCACAAAGGATTGAAAACAATGCTATTACATCGGCTTCACTTTGTGGTGCATAAGGATGTCCTGTAATTCCTAAATTGTCCCAATGATAAGGCCATTTCTTTTTTATTGATATTTTAGGTATCGCAGGTATTGGACGTGGTAGCCTATTTTTTGTTTGCTGGGATTCTTGAGATTTGGGTTTTCGTTCTACTGGAGGAGGAATATCTCTTTTTCCCTTTTCATAAGTCCTGGGATTATACCTATAGAAATTGCCTCCTTAATAAAAACCTCCAATGTTGCCCACCTTCTTTTTTGAAAATTTAATCCGAATTTTTTACGCTCACTTGTTTTAGGTAGTCTTCCAAGTAACTCATAGGCTTTTTTAAGGCGATCATAATAAACCGCATCTGGAACTTCTTCTTTTGCTTTCGTTAAGAAACCTGCTTTTTTACAATAATATGTCCAGTCTGTCCCACCGTCATAAATGTTATTTTCAGAGAATTTTGCACCGTGTATTAAATATTCATTCCGACTAAATCTTTCTCCCCTTTTCAATCCTAGGCTCTCGGCAACCCTAATAATGTCATCAATAATTCCTTTTTCTTTATTTTCCATTTATTTCAATTCTCCTTTCTTTCGCGAGTTTT
>MNYD01000083.1:0-1833 GCA_001872925.1 Dehalococcoidia bacterium CG2_30_46_19
TTTAGTCTACATATCGTTGAGATTGCTGGGTAAAGGAGCATAATCTATGTCTTACTAGCTGATGCGTGAATGCCCGTGATATACCCGAAATTCTAAAGGTGGCGTAGGCATGCTCTAACACAGAGAGATGTCCTCTTTTGATTAGCATTCTGATAAACGCCTTTTCAGTATCTTTTCCCTGCTTGCCGGAGGAAAGGTAAGACGTACGTCCCGCCGTTTCTATCAGTTTTTCCGCTTCGGGGGTGATGAATAACAGCTCTACTTTCATTTCATATTTCCTTTAGGTTATCAAATTTTCAATATTCCTCAAAAGTAGTCAAGCTCCTTCGGCATCGAGGTTGGTTATTGAAGGAAATATTTCTTTTAAAGTGTGCAAGTCGGGGAGACCCTGCCTGGCTCCTATTTCTCTCATCGCAAAATGAGCCATTGTATCTCCTAATCGCCCGCACTCATCAAGTCTCCTTTGTTTAACTAAACCGAAGAGGAAGCCCGCAGCAAAAGCGTCACCAGCACCGGTGCTATCAGGTTGACCTCCAAAATCTACTGCTGTTTCAACTTTATATTCGTGGTCTTTAGCGCAAATGTAGCCAGTGATAACCTTGCCTGGTTCCAGGGTTAATCCCTTGCCCAAGGTAACCACGATGATTTGACATCCTTGCTTGAGGCATTTTTTTGCTCCAGACATGAAATCCTCACCAGTTAGCTTTTCCAATTCGTCTTTATTGATAAATAGTATATCGCTTTTTCGGAGTAGAGGAGATAGGGCCAGTATTCCTTTAGCAGCATAGAGCATTCCCGGGGCAAAGCTGATCTTAACTGAGCCTGATAATTTTTCCAGCAATTCAGCTTGAATATTGAATTGCTGTTCGTCTACAAAAGACGAGAAATGGATTATTTCCGCTTGGCTCAGGTAATTTATATCTATATCCCGATAATTAAGCAGGCTGTTAGCTCCGGGTAGAACGTAAATGGCACGCCTTCCCGATTCATCACTGATACATAGTGCCAGCCCGGTCTTCTTACCCTTCTTAATCCGAATATATGTGGTATCCACACCGATATCCTGAAGCTCTTTAAGGCAGGTTTCGCCTTGCTCATCGTCCCCTATGGCACCAACAAATCCTGTTCTTACACCCAGCTTGGCTAAACCATAAATAGTATTAGCTGCTGAACCACCAGGAGCTGCCTTGATATGGTCAATCGGGACTTCTCCATCGAGGACAGTCTGTTTTACCCCATATAGATAGTCCATATTTAAAGCGCCGAATCCAATTACCGCAATATTTGACATAATACTAACCAAGTTTGGCCGCTTCTTTTCTAACCAGGTGCCGTATCCTGTGATGGATTTCCAGAGGTTGAGTTATATCATTAACTCCTGCCAGCCAGTGGAAGTATCCTCGGTTGCCTTTGCCTCCAATTTCCTCCTTTTCCTTAACTATTTTCTCCACCGTGCTTCGATTTATTTTATTCCAGGTTTCTAATATCATCCATAAATCATCAAGCCTGGTAGATGCTAAGCTCATGGTGGAGTAGGGTAGGGCATACTCATTGGCGTTAAAGGAAATGGCTAAGCCCCCGGCGTTGTCTACAGCTTGAAGCATCTTGAAGTCAGTGATGCTGTCTCCCACAACTACCCAGTGAGAAAGGGATTCTCCCATTTTTGTGGCGAAGTGCTCCAATGCTTTCACCTTTCGACTTCCGCCCATCGGTTTCACCTCAGATAGCTGATTGCTGACTACTGAATGCTTCTGAGGCAGTTCCTGCCAATAAAAATGGTCAAGCAATTCCTTTATAGCGTCGTCATCGAGCATAGGGGAGAGGTTCATAATT
>MNYD01000083.1:1880-3029 GCA_001872925.1 Dehalococcoidia bacterium CG2_30_46_19
TCGAGAAATCCGGTTTAAGGGGAAAGAGGTGCAGGCTACGTTTGGAACAGGAATCCCCAGTCTTTGGACAATACCCATAGCGTACTGCTCGTAGCTGGTACTGGCACAGAAAACCTGCCAACGATGGATTTTAAGTTTGGAAACAAGTTCGGACGCTCCGGGAGTCAAGGCAGCTCGCTGTCCCATAATGCCAATCTGTTTCTCTTTGATACCATGATAGGCAAGGAAGGGAACGATAAGAGCTAAAGTGTCTCCCGGCTCATAGTTTTCTCTACCTTCAAGGGTTAATAAATCATCATACTTGCTGATGACTTCAAAAATCTTGTCTCCGTTAGGGAATAACTTCATTAAGTCATAAGCGTTGTCCTGAGGAGCTAGAGGTCCTTCAAGGTCAAAACATATCGGATTCATTTCAATATCGCCGGCGTTGCCTGGTTTACTGTGTCACTGAGGTCATATCCCTCGATGAACTTTCCCTTATCATCAACTACCCTACCATCTTTGATGCCTATTTGCTTTTCACTGAAAGCCTTCAGCGTGGAAATAATGAGGGGGAATTCACGGACAAGCTCATGCTGGCGAATAAGGTGGAACAATTTCTGTTTATCACCCTTTTGCCAATATTCCTTGAACGGTTCATCCACAATAGAAAACAGGCAATATGCCACCACAGGACCTTCATCCAATTTTGGAGTCACTAAATGCATCATTGCTCCTGCTTTATCAGACTTGTTTTCTATTAATTGCCAGATTACCTCTTGCCAGCTGCCTTTAGGTCCGCCTGGGGGTGCGGGATGAAGGTTAATCATATTATATTGTTGACACATTTCCTCTCCCACGATGAGCATGTAACCAGCAAGGACACAGAGGTCGGGGGAAAATTTCTCAATTTTGCTCATTACCGCTCTATCATATTTGATACGCCAATCTTTCGTGCCGTTTGCTGTTTTGAACTTTTTATGTGAAAGATAAATTAACGGCAAATTATAGCTGTGGACTAGCTGAAAAAAAAGGTCGCTTTCCTTCGACTCTCCTGGCTCACGATTGCTGAAAACAAAGCTGATTTTGGCCTTAATCTCACCGGAATAGATGCTTTCCTGCACAGCCTGTAAAAGATGCCGAGCAGCTTCGTCCCTTCCGGTAGAAAAC
>MNYD01000083.1:3099-3636 GCA_001872925.1 Dehalococcoidia bacterium CG2_30_46_19
ACTTGATTTTTGCCCAAATATTTTACCCTGGGCTAGGCAGTCTAAAAAATCTTCGGGTCCATTAAACTCGGGCATTTCCACATAAGCTCTACCAATCTCACGGATGGTATGAGCATCGCTTCCAGCGCTGGTAGGTAATCCATACTTGGAAGCTAACTCCAAAGCTTTAACATAGCTATTTGGGGAAGGAATACGCGAGTTGAATACCTCGATGAGGTCAACCTGGGATAGAATTTCCTGAGATAGTAACTTATCGCTCTGCCAGGGTAGATGACCAAATGGGTGAGGTATGTTAACCAGTCCGCCTTGGCTCTTAATTCGGGTGATTGTTTCCTGGGCAGATAATCCACGAGGGATTTCCTTGGTGAGGAACAATCCCATCAATTCACCCAGGGGTGTCATAACTTCCTCAGCAACGATGACTTTGAACGGAGCGTTCTCTTTCAACTTTAAGGCACCAGCGATGCTGTGATGGTCGGCTATGGCAACACAATTGATGCCTAGCTGCAGGCAACGAGTTACTATCTTATCTAAAGG
>MNYD01000145.1 GCA_001872925.1 Dehalococcoidia bacterium CG2_30_46_19
ACGGCATCATCAGCGGCGAAGTCCTTTGCGTTGGTAACAATTATGTGCTTGATCTTTTTACCCTCTTTCAGACGTTTTACCCTTTCATAAAGCAAGTCCAATACTAGAATTATCTTTGCACCGGAATCCTCAATCTGATATGCCACCTCTTCCTCTTGATACATTGCATTTATCGGTGTATGTATCGCCCCTATCTGGGCAGCGCCGAAAAAGGCTACCCAGTGTTGCAAGGAATTTGGCAACATGGCTGCGACCACGTCGCCCTTTTTAATCCCCAAATCCTTGAGTAACGCAGCATACTTTCCTATCATTATATCCAGGTCTCTATAGGTTATCTTTTTATCAAAAGAGATTAAGGCGGTATCATCTGGGTACTTCTTAACAGTCTCTTTAAAAAGGTCGTATATTGATATCTCTGGTATTGCTGGCATTTCTCCAAGGTACCAGCTTGGGTGACTGATAATATAAGAATCGCTGGGAGCATAACCTTTGCCCTCGTCTATCCATTGTTTTGGGTATCCTATCCTTTCATAGCATCTGTAAAACTGTTCATCGTAGAAGTTATCGCCTGCCTTAAACCTTGAGTCCATTAATTTTGTCATGAATCCCCCCTTTTAAGCATTTTAGTATTGAGGAGTGTACCACAGACCTCTAGCTCTTAAAAGTCAAGCTCAGAAGGTTTTTGCGCCAGGAACCTGCGGCATACAATTTGAGTATTGCCCGATAAAGCAAACACAGAAACTAGCTTCGTTTGTGCAAGTTATACAAGTTGTGCCTTTTAGCAACTGCTATCTCGGTAATTGACATCAGGGCTTTCTATCATTCATAATCTTGCTCAAGGAGGAGGCAAGTAAACTCTATCTTATTACAGAGCCTGAATGGGTCAGGTGGTTAGAGATTCAAGTCTTGTCATGTCAGCCTTTCATTAGAGGGGGTGGAAATTGCCCGGGAAATATATACTGGCGCATGATGTAGGAACCGAAGTTAATAAAGCAGTCCTTTTTGATACCGAAGGGAAGATAATAGGCTTAGATTCTGAAGTCTATGGTGTGAATTACCCCAGGCCTGGCTGGGCTGAACAGGACCCTGAAGTTTGGTGGAGGGCGATAGTGAATACTACCAGAAGGGTAATGCGCAAAACCGGAGTCTCTCCAAGCGATGTTGTCGCCCTCAGTTTGGATGCTATGATGATAACGGCTCTACCTGTTGATCGCCAGGGAAAAGCTCTTCGCCCTGCAATTATCTGGCTTGATGCCAGGGCTGGTGAGCAAGCTGATTGGTGCTTAGGAAAGTTTGATTTGCTGAAGTTACTTGAAATGGGGATGATTCCTCCTGCCTCTGAGAAGGATGTGATTCCCAAAATTATGTGGATCAAGGAAAAAGAGCCGGAAATATTTAATCGCACATACAAGTTTATAGATGTCAAGGATTACATTATTTATAAGTGTACCGGAGAGTTTTGCACGGACCGGAGCTGTGCCTTACTTACCGGACTGTTCAGCAGTAAAACAAAGACATGGGAAAGTGAAGTTATGGATGTTGTTGGGTTGTCGGAGGGTATGCTCTCCAAGGCGGTGAAGTCCACGGACATAGTTGGTAATTTAACTGCATCTGCAGCGGAGGAGTTAGGACTATCGAAACAAACTAAGGTAATCTGTGGTTCCGGGGATGCCCCTGCTGTTGCTGTGGGTTCGGGTGCAATCAGGGAAGGTCAGCCCCACCTATATATCGGGTCTTCAGGCTGGATAGCCCTTCATGTAACGGAACCTAAGTTTGACATTGAAGAGGGGATTGGCAGCATATGCTCTGCAGACCCGGATAAATTACTGCTCATCGGGCAGATGGAAAATGCCGGTGCTTGCTTGAAATGGTTCAGGGATGAGTTAGACGGGGGGGAAAAAGATGAGGCAGAGCAGAGGAATAAAAGGGCATATGAAATTCTGGATGAGCTTGCCAGTAAGGTTGACCCCGGGGCGGAGAAGCTGCTCTTTATGCCTTGGATGCTTGGTGAGCGATGCCCGGTAATAAATCCCAGCTTGAGGGGAGCGTTTATAAATTTGAGTTTCAACCATAGTAAAGGGCATTTGAGTAGGGCTATAATGGAGGGTGTGGCATATAACACGAAGTGGGTATTGGATGGTATAGAGCGGCTGGGTTTTAAGGTTGAGTGCTTGAATGCTGCTGGGGGAGGCGCGTTGAGCGAGGTATGGCTTCAGATATTTGCTGATGTTTTGGGGAAGAGGATAAGGCAAGTTTACTCTCCGCAGGAGGTTGGTTCACGGGGTGCGGCATTAATTGCGCTGGTAGGACTGGGGTTTTATAAGGACTTCGACTCTGTGGAGAAACTTGTTCCTTTAGGAAGGGAATTTGAGCCGAGAAATGAACACAGGGCTATTTATCAGGAACTTTACCAATTTTTCAAACAACTCTACCAGCAATTAGCTCCCATTTATGGGCAACTTAATGTATAAAGGAGGTGGTTGAATGAATGAACAAGATATCTTATCACAGCCCGTAGCTTTACCGGAGGGGGTAGACTATGACGAGTATATAATAGGTACTTACTTGGTTTGCTTCCCGGCAAATATCCCTGTTCCTTTTGGAGCGCAGATGCTTGCTATTGAACAAAGCACGGGAACATGGTTACCCGTCCCTGGTGAAACTCCCGAGGTGCGTCGCAAGCACGTTGCTAAGGTCATTGGTGTGTATGAGGTGCCAGATTACGAGTTCAGCGTGCCTTCCTCGGTAGAGACGAGGAACTACATTGTTCAGATAGCCTATCCCGAGGTCAATATAGGTGAACAAATACCTATGTTGTTAACCACGGTGGTGGGTAACATTTCCATGGCAGGACAAATCAAGCTGGTTGATGTCTATTTCCCGGGGAAATATGTCGCCGGATTTAAGGGTCCGAAATTCGGGATTCCCGGGGTGCGGGAAATTCTGGGAGTTCCTGATAGACCGTTACTTAACAATATGATAAAGCCATGCACGGGGTACAGTCCTGAAGTTGGGGTAAGGCTGTTCAGAGAAGCTGCACTAGGGGGATGTGATATTATCAAGGATGACGAGCTTCTTGCTGATGCCTCTTTTAATCCTGTTGAGAAACGGGTGAAGCTCTATATGGAAGCGGAGCGTCAAGTTTATGAAGAAACAGGTGAACATACACTGTACACAGTCAATATCAGTGACAAAGTCCCTAAGATTTTTGAAAATGCAAAACGGGCAGTAGAGCTTGGCTGCAATGCGATAATGGTGAACTACCTTGCTATTGGCCTTCCGGTGCTTCAGGCACTTGTTGAAGACCCTGAGATAAATGTGCCTATCCTTGGTCATATGGATGTGGCTGGTGCTATGTATATGTCTCCTTATCATGGAATAAGCTCTCACATTATATTGGGGAAGTTGCCTCGCCTTGCCGGAGCCGATATTGTTGTTTTTCCTGTCCCCTATGGAAAAGCTACTGTCATAACGG
>MNYD01000065.1 GCA_001872925.1 Dehalococcoidia bacterium CG2_30_46_19
TACATCCGGGCATAGCCTAGCTTGGTGGCATGATCCACGGCAGTCAGAATATATCTTTTAAGGCTATTCCGGTAGATAACGATAGTATCAAGCTGAAAGAGGAAACAGGGTCTCCCTTCCTTCACTAGCTGAGTTATTCTTCTCTTCGGTTTCTGACGAGCTCTGGCTCTCTTTCTAGCAATTTTCTCTGCCCTCCTCTGGTCGGGATAGAGCTTATATCTTCGAATCACCCTCTCAATCTTCCAGGTAGAGATCTCCTCGTAATATTCCTTCTCATAGATGACCTTCAGCTTCTTCTTGCCATAGTAGGGGTATCTCTTTCTCAATCGCCTTATCCTCTCTTCCTGGATGAGTGTCACTTGCCATTTCCTCTTATGGCGAGGGGCTTTAGATTGGTTACCCAGGCTCTGGACATTGTATTTAGAGTTCTTAAAACGCTTGAACCACTTATAAAAAGTCTTTCTTGAGATAGTGAAGTGCTGTGCGGTGAGGGTGACATTCTCTCTGGCTACTGTATAATAAAAGACCATCCATTCTACCCTCAGCCTCTCAAGGGTGGTAAAGCCTGAAAGGTCTGCTACCTTTCTCCAGTGCTCATATCTATCCTTCAGGACAATGGGCTTTCTTTTAAAGAAGTAGAAGCTCGCTGGTTTTCTCATTATGGTAACTCCTCATGGTAAGTTAATATCATTACTAACCATACCATGAGTGTTACCCATGTATCTCAGCCTCCGCATCGACAATAAGAAGATTGTTTAGCAATCTATCCCCCTGACCCCCTTCCCTTAACAAGGGAAGGGGGGAGTGTAGGTAAGAGAGGGGTGAAACCCCTCTCTATAAATTTCTTCCCCCCTCTCCTTTGAAGGAGAGGGGGATAAAGGGGGTGAGGTTAGTAAACACTCTCAATAAGAAGCCTTACACTGGCGGCACAATGTAGCCAATAAACTTATAGGCTAGTTTAGCCAATAGAAAGGCACAGGAATGTGAGCCTTCCTGAGGGCAAAACTCCATCAAGTCAAAGCCAACTATGTGCTTGTGGGTTGCTGCTAGCTTAATTATCCGTAATACTTGTTGCCACTGTAGGCCACCAGGCTCGGGCGTGCCTACCGCAGGCATGATTGAGGGGTCAAAGGCATCCACATCTATGGTTACATAAACATCGTTGCTAAGTGAAGATAACATCTCCTTTTCGAATTTTTTATCTTCTGTTAACGCGGGCATGTAAAAAACACTCAGCTTGTTCTGAGTTATGAATTGCTTTTCCTCCTGGCTAAGGCTGCGAATTCCAACTTGAGCAATAGGGCAGATTTCATGGATACGGCGCATGACGCAAGCGTGGCTATATCTGGTGCCCCAATATTCATCAAGGAGGTCAGCATGAGCATCTAGCTGTAGCACAGAGAGCTTTGGGAATGCCTCCTTAAAAGCTCTAACTGTTCCCAGGGTGAGCGAGTGTTCCCCACCTAGCCCTACCACGAATTTCCTCTTCTTAACTAATTCCTTAGTTATTAGATAAACCCTGGTGACCATTTCTTCCGGGCTGTTCATCATTGGCTCTACCTCAGGCAGGGTATGGATGCCAACTTTGTATATCTCACGGTCAAGTTCAAGGTCATAAAACTCCAGGTATTGAGAGGCGTCAATTATGCTCTGTGGACCATAGCGAGTTCCGCTTCTCCATGTGGTGGTGCTGTCATAGGGAACGGGCAGAATAACTACTTTGGCTGATTTTAGCTCAGAGTATGGTGGCTCTAATCCGGCAAAGACCCTGAGGGGCAGGAATAACTGCCTGTTATCTTTCATGGTAAGCGAAGGCAGAGGTGACTGCGGCGGTGGGTTCCATTCCCGACCACTCTCTATCAATCAGGCAGGTTCTTGACTTGACTAATTGGAATTTATCTTGAAAATCTCTTATTGTCTTTTCAGCGTCGAAGTCCTTGCATGAAAAAACATCTATGTTGACATAACTTCGCTCAACAAAGGTATGAATGGCGATATGGCTCTCGGCGATGAAGATAAATCCCGATATCCCCCAATCCGGTCCTACATATCTAACCACATAGGGAGGTGAAATTTTATTCATGCCAATTTTTGCTGGATAATTCTCTAGCCAGTTGGTGATAAATTGCTCATCTTGAAGGATTTCTTTGCTATTAGAATAGCCATCGATAATCAGGTGCACATTAAGCCTCCTTTAATAGTATTTTTCTTAGCTTGAAAGGACAGCATGAGCAGCTTGCTGCTTTTATTCTCCGGTTCCTGCTATTCATTGACTGGCAGACGGCGGTTCAAATATTTCTCTATCAGAGCTATGGCGCAATATTTGCCACACATGCTGCAGGTTCGTCCACTGGTGGCGAAGCGTTCATGAATTTGTTTCGAGTGTTCTGGGTCTAAGGATAATTTGATTTGAGTTTCCCAATCAAAAATTTTACGGGCCTGTGACATCTGGTCATCCAGCTCCTTAGCTCCCTTTATGCCTTTGACAATGTCACCAGCATGAGCGGCTATGCGGGAGGCAATTACTCCTTCTTTTACATCCTCTACTCCGGGTAGTCCAAGGTGCTCTGTTGGGGTGACGTAGCACAGGAAATCCGTTCCTGCAGCGGCAGCAATAGCGCCTCCAATAGCACCGACAATATGGTCGTAGCCAGCGCCTATATCGGTAACCAAAGGCCCAAGGACATAGAATGGCGCTCCATGGCAAAGGCTTTTTTCCAGTTGAACATTGGTGGTCACCTGGTCTAACGGCAAATGCCCGGGACCTTCCACTATGGCTTGGACATCAGCTTCCCTGGCACGTTTCACTAACTCGCCGATTGTGATTAGCTCTTCAACTTGAGCTCTGTCAGTTGCGTCAGCCAGGCATCCAGGGCGTAAACCATCGCCCAAACTTAAGGCGAAATCATATTCGTGGGCTAACTCTAATAACCGGTCGTAATATTGGTATAACGGATTTTCCTTTTCGTTGTGTAACATCCACCCAGTAAGGAATGCGCCTCCCCGGGAGACTATATCGGTCATCCTGCCCTGGTTTTTCAGCCGTGCAATTGTTGCTTGAGTCACTCCACAATGAACAGTCATGAAATCAACGCCGTCTTTGGCTTGCTGTTCAATAACATCGAAAATCCCGTCCACGCTCATATTTACGATGGCACCGTGTTTCTCAATGGCTTCAATTCCTGCTTGATAGATAGGCACAGTCCCCACTGGCAGGGTGCTGGCATTGATGATAGCTTGTCTGATAGTTGAAATATCTCCGCCAGTGCTGAGGTCCATAACTGTATCGCTGCCAAAATCAATGGCAATTTGCAGTTTTTTCAACTCCATATCTAGGTCATAGAAATCTGGCGATGTGCCGATATTGACATTAATCTTTGTCCTCAGCCCTTTGCCTATGCCACAGGGAACCAAATTGGCGTGGTTGGGGCTGGCTGGTATCACAATGACGCCGCTAACCAGACCTTGCAGTATAAAATCCGTCTCCACCCCCTCTTTCTCAGCCACACGCTTTACCTGAGGTGAAACAATACCCTGTTTAGCTAATTCTATCTG
>MNYD01000029.1 GCA_001872925.1 Dehalococcoidia bacterium CG2_30_46_19
CTCAGAGGCCAGGAGCATAGCACAGACACCTTCTGACTTAGGGGCACACTCCAGAGCCTTTAAAGGGTCGCAAATCCTCTCTGAGTTAAGAACATCCTCAACGCTGACTCTCTTCTTTATATGGGCATAGGGGTTAAACAAGGCATTGCCTAGATTCTTTACCACCACCTTGGCACATTGCTCCTCCGTAACCCCATAACGCTGTAAATAAAGCCGCATCTGCATGGCTGCCGCGGTGGTCTCCTGGATACCAACGGGTCTCGAGTAAAATGGATCAGCAACAAAACTTGTTATCGTGTCATTCTCTGGATTCTCAGAGCCCTTAATGAGCCCCACAACTAGCACCGTATCGTATCTACCTTCCATAATGGGCATACAGCCATAAACAAACGCCGTGATAGCATCTCCCTCCTCGCGCGAGGCTGGTTTCATGAATGCACCACTAGCGTCCCAGTCAAAGGCATTAGCGCAGGACATGCCACTATGAAAAACGTCTGTTGACGCCAGTATATACATGTCCACTTCATCTCTCCTCATATCCACCTTATCAAGGAGTTCTTTTACCGGCTTGTACGTGAACTCCATCAAGCTGAGGGACGACTCAGTGCCGGCACTTTGGGCTACTTCAACGATTCCAACCTTTTGCATAATTTCTCCTCCTTCCTATTTCTATCCTGTGAAGCTACAACCTACCTCATAAATTTGCATGAAATATTAACATAGTAAGTGGGGGAATATCTACTTGTTCATATGCTCAGTTACATCTTACGTCTTTTTTATTTTTTGTTGTTGGTCTTAAGAAACTGCGTTTTTGGTGGTTTGAGTTCTTGGTTCTACTATCTAAAATAGCTATTACCTTTTTCCCGTGAAATTGGGGCTATCGTGTAATAGATTATTATATAAAAGACCTACTGCTATCCTAAGGTTGATCAACGGATTTTTGGGCATTTTGCTGGTTTTTGAGGTTAAATTTACTTTATACTCATATAATACAATTAAGCATTGTTCATCTTGAATAAAGAGTAGGAGGTTAGACATGAATTTTGATTTAACTGAAGAGCAGAAGATGCTTAGGGAAGTGGTTCGGGAGTTTAGTGAGAAGGAAATAGCACCTCTGGTCGGGGAGATGGATCGGGAAGAAAAGTTCATAGAGGGCTTATGGGAAAAGGCAAAGCCTTTAGGTGCCTTGGGTATGGGCATACCACCTGAGTATGGGGGGTCACTTAGCGATTATGTTTCCCTTGGACTCATGGCAGAGGAATTAGCCAGGGTCGATGCTGGCGTAGCTGTAGTTTATGGAGCACATAGTCTACTTTGTGGCAATAACATTGCTCGTAATGGCACAGAAGAACAGAAAGGGAAATACCTGCCAATTTTAGCGAGAGGCGAAAAAAGGGGTTGCATGGGGTTAACAGAGCCAGAGTATGGATCAGACGCGGTGTCCCTTAAGACGAGGGCCCGAAAGGTAGGTGACGAATATATCCTGAATGGCACCAAAACGTTTATATCCAATGCGCCGATTGCAGATATAGCCCTTATATATGCCACTCTGGATCCATCTCTTGGGGCAAAAGGATTATGCACCTTTATAGTAGAGAGGGATTTTCCCGGTTATCATGTAGGTAGAGCGTTCTCAAAGATGGGTCTGCGCTCCTCTCCCACCGGGGAGATCATCCTGGAGGATTGCCATGTCCCGGAAGCTAATCTTTTGGGTGGTGTTGAGGGGAAGGGGGTAAAGCAAATGTTTTCTGGACTTGATGTGGAAAGGCTTATGTGGAGCTGTCTTGCTATAGGTATTGCCCAGGCTGCTTTTGACGCATCCGTTAAATATGCCAAAGAAAGGAAGCAATTTGGCCAGCCTATATTTGACTTCCAAATGATACAGGATAAGCTTGTTGCAATGTTGGTGGAGATTGAGGCTGCTCGACTGCTGACATATAAGGGCTTAACTTATTGGGATCAAGGTAATTTTAGGGAGGGTAGGATGTTGGCTGCGCAGGCGAAGCTTTATGCCTGTGAGATGGCAGTCAGGGTCACCGGAGAGGCAGTGCAGATTCATGGGGGTTATGGCTATATGAAAGACCTTCCCGTGGAACGATATATGCGAGATGCTAAAGTGTTTCCTATCGGGGCAGGCACTACTGAGATTGAAAAACTTATTATTGCTAGTTATTTAAGGTAAGGTTATGTCTTAGTTTAAATGCCTTTATAATATTTATCCTAGATTTATACTCCTGTAGTTCCCAGGACGTTCACTTAGCTTTTTTCATCTCTTCTTCCCTTAGCACTCTTCTTAAAACTTTGCCTACGAGATTCTTAGGCAATGTGTCTCTAAACTCAATTATGCGTGGCACTTTGAATGTAGCCAATTTGTTTTTGCAAAAATCTCTTATCTCTCCTTCACTTATTTTTCCTTTGAACTTATCTTTTAAGACAACAAAGGCTTTTACTGTTTCTCCTCTATATTCATGAGGTATACCTACAACTGCAGCCTCGGCAACTGCTGGATGTTCATATATGACATTTTCTACTTCGACCGGGGCTATATTATATCCTGAGGCAATAATAAGGTCTTTCATTCTATCGACAAAATATACGAAATCCTCTTTATCTATATAGCCGCGATCTCCTGTTCTTAGCCAACCATCGTTCTGAAATGTCTCTTTTGTTTCCTCTGGCTTGTTCCAATATCCCTTTGCTACCTGCAGCCCTCTAAAGAGAATTTCACCCTGTTCATTTCTAGGGACAATATGGCCCCTCTCATCCACGATCTTCATTTCTGCATATACCGGATAACCGATGGAATCCGCCTTCTCCTTTCCTGATCCCGGGATACACATGCTTCCACCGCTGTTGGTCTCCGTCATGCCCCATCCATTGGTCAGGCCAATACTGGTGAGACTCTGCCACTGGTCCTGAACAGCAGGAGGGACAGGTGCACCACAACCGATTGTAAGCTCGAGAGTGCTTAAATCATACTTGTGTAACAAGTCTTCTCTAGACATCAAGGCGATGAACAATGTAGGAGGGGCAAATAACACATTTACACCATATGCCTGAATGAGTCTGAACGTCTCTTCCAGATCGAACAAGGGCATTGGGATTACTGTGCCCCCGACATAAAAGGTAGGGAGCGTGTGCAGGAGATATCCTGCAGTATGAAACATAGGCATGATGGAATAATTTACTTCTCTTCTAGCTTCCAGCAATTTTTCTGCTGCATGAAAATGACTTATACTGTTATAAACCAGGTTGAAATGGGTCTCCATCACCCCTTTTGCTCTTCCCGTGGTCCCAGCAGTATATAGTAATAGGGCGATGTCGTCTTTAGGGCTGCACTTAAAGGACTCCTTTAAAGGGGCATATTTCTCTATAGATTCAAAGAAATCGAAAGTCCCCGCTATCTTCTTTTTGGGTATATCCCACAAGGG
>MNYD01000051.1 GCA_001872925.1 Dehalococcoidia bacterium CG2_30_46_19
CTTACCGTCCGTCATAAGCTCCAGCTTTCCCAGAACGACCTCTGGTAGTTCATCCTGAGATACATCGGTAAGCCTGTTCCTTTCCACGACAAGACGGACAAAGCGACGAATAGTTTCTGTGTCTATTTGCTCCAGTGAAAAACCATCTGTCAGGGAGTCCCAGGTTTTGCCTCTTGAAAGAAGGGACCGAAGTTTTTCCCGACTTATTTCCCTGGTTGTGTTCCCGACTCGTTCATAATAGCGCGCCTCGTATGAGACAGGATAACCTGAACGCACAACCCTAACCGCGATTACCCGCTTATCCTCTATGTCTCTGGTCACTATTTCAGGATAAAGGGATAACTTGTTCACGATACGATTGCTTAAATCCTCCAGAAACTTGGTTGAAGGCTCGACTCCCACAATACCGCCTCTGTTATTCACACCAAGTAGAATCGTGCCCCCTTTTGTGTTTGCGAAGGCAGAAATAGTTTTATAAAAGGCTTCATTAAGGCTTCCCTTGAATTCCAGGCTTTCGGTTTCTCCCGAAGCCATCAGCCTAATTATCTCGTCCTCATTCATACGGCAAACAGCCTCCTTTTAGTTTCACTGATGATGTCTCTAGGTTCTCCCAATGCTTTCAGTGCCTCAAGACCGCCAGCTTCCTTGACCTCGGGAGCGCTAAAGACATAAGGGCTCTCCAGCTCGTCGGTGCCACCTTTAACAAACTGTTGAGCAAGGGCTATCAAGGTGTTTTCAGTTTGGAGCGGCAAGCTCTTAAACCAATCAGCATGCTTGTATCGTAATGCTTCAGCACGCTCCTTCCTGGTCTTGGGAGCCATTCCATATGCAATTTGAGTTAAGACATCGTAAAGGTCATATTCCTGCCACTGCATAATCTCCCGAAGCAGACGCACACCACGACCATCATCGGGGAGTTTATCTATTAAGTCTTTGCGTTCAGATGGCTCTGCCCAGATACTGCGGAAATCGTCGAGGGTCTTGACCTCGCCCACAAGATGCGTCGCTAGAAGCTCACGGTATTCTTCAACAGTAACCATGCTTAGCTTGCCTGCTTTCTGGGTAACAATATATGTCCCGGCGGGATTGACATGGACATCAAATCCTTCCACGCGGATGACTTTTTTCTTTTCTTCTCCCTCAGGCTCCTTAGGCTCACGGGTAGGAGTGGGGCGGGTTACAAAGCCCTTTCCCAGAAGACGAGTAGCATTGGTGTAATCGTACACGCGGAACATCAGCTTGTTTGTTGGTGGGTGAAGCCTTGTGCCCCTGCCCATCATTTGATGGAAAGCAATGGGAGAACGGACATACTTGAAAAAGACGACGTTACGGACGCAAGGAACATCCACCCCGGTGGTAATCAAGTCCACAGTGGTAGCAATGAAATGGCTCCGCATGGAGCCGCGCAAATCAGCGATATATCGACTTCCACCAACTTCAGCAGTGCATTCGAAGGCGTAGGGCTCAAGTCTTGGCTCCCCATTATTTGAACACCAATCAGCATAAAGATTATTCATTTCAGCGGCAACGGCATCAGCATGATTATCGCGCGTGCAAAAGATAATGGTTTTTTGAAGGGGGTCACCAGTTTGAAGAAGCATATCAAATAGGTCTTGGCACATTGTTTTGACCCTATCAGGTAGCTGAATAATATCTTCGAAAGAAGGGGCTTCATAGTGCCCGCGAGCTTCACTAACCGGAACTGGTTGACCCGTGACAGCGTCTCTCGCTCCAAGACGCTCAATATCTCCACGAGTTACTCCGCTCAAATCTAAATTTATCTCCCGCCGAATTATTTCACAGGCAGCAATATAACCATCCTCTATGCCCTGCGCCATATCATACTCGTAAACTGGCTCACCGAAGTATTCAAGGTTATTCGCCGTAATCTCCTCATCTTCACAACGCTCTTCCTTCGTGCCTCCCTCAAAGGAGCGTGGGGTTGCGGTGAGACCTATCTGCACTGCCTCTGGGTTGCGACGAAGAACGATGCTCCATTTCCCCCAGGCACTGCGGTGACATTCGTCAATAATGATGTGGCTGAAGTAGTTCTCAGGGTAATGCTCAGTAAGAAAACGGGCATCTTCCTCATCAGTGCTAACATTGAGGGTCTGGTAAGTGGCAATAAGGATTCGAGCATTCTTCTGGGGATTGGTGCCAGTGACTTCAGCAGCATTGGCGCCAAACACATTTTGGAAATGTCTAAGCCCCTGTGAACGTAGCTCCTCTCGGTCACAGACAAAGAGGGCACGCCGAAGTTGCCCGGCATCGGCAATCTTTTTCAATAGGTGTACTGCAATGAATGTCTTCCCGGTCCCCGTAGCCAGAAAAAGCAGGATGCGCTTTTGACCTCGGGCTATCTTTGCCAGAGCAGCACGGATGGCGGCATCCTGATAGTATCGTCTACTTGCCTCGCCACTGGGATAAGGGATTAGCAAAGGTCTTGCACTCTCTGCTTCTAATGAAAAGCCAGCTCCCTGCTCATACCTCTGTCGCAGTTCCTGAGGAGTTGGGAACCCTTCGAGAGGTGAAGGAGTGCTGGTTTTGCCGGTGAAGTAGTCATATTCGATGAAGAGATGCCCATTAGACGAATACACAAAGGGAACATCATTCAATCGCGCGTATTTTTTAGCTTGCTCCAGACCTTTGTCTGGTGGTTCATCACTTCTCTTAGCCTCTATTAACGCAATAGCAACAGGCTGAGTGCTGATGTTTACCCTGATGCGCAGGAGATAGTCAGTTCGCCCTCGCTGTCTCCTTTTTGGCTTGCCATCTACAATGTCTACCCCCTGGGCTGTTTCCTCGCGGTGGACAAGGTCTTCGGTCCAGCCCCGGGAGTGGAGAATTGGGTCGATAAGCTTTGCTCTGGTATCAGCCTCGCTTAACGCCATATATAGATTCTCCAACGCAGTTCATCACCATAGGAACACCCTTAAAACATTATACAACAACCATAGGGATATAGCTTACTTCTAACAGCAGCTAAATCAAGAAGCAGTAAGGAGAGCGACTTTTAAACCCCCGTTCTCTCGGAGGTCGCTTTCGTGTAATTTTGCCAACTTTCCCTTTAAAATTTCGCAAAAGTAAGGCGTTTCAACCCAGCTTGACTAATTCCCCCTTAATGTTCCCCTTTGCAACCAGCGAATGGAAAAGCAAAGGGAGACTTGTTGCTAATACATTTCAATCCCCTTTCGAGGATTAATCCTCTATCAACATTTCGCCAGATTGTATCAGTTAGCACAGCCTCTCAGGTAAATTAAGAGGCGGGAGTTGCTGAGATTGCCGCGCTTCGCTCGCAATGACAGGTAGGAAATAGGTGCAGAATAACAACGGGG
>MNYD01000152.1 GCA_001872925.1 Dehalococcoidia bacterium CG2_30_46_19
AGGGATAACCTGGAACAGGAATTAAAACAATTGGGACTATGGATGCTTTTTTCTCAGGTGGAAATGCCTCTGGTGCCAGTACTAGTGGCAATGGAGAGAAACGGCATCGCTTTAGATATTAGCTTGCTTGGCGGGCTTTCTGCTCACTTGGCTGAGAGATTAGCAAAGCTTGAAGCAGAGATTTATAACAGCATAGGGCATAAATTCAATATAAATTCCCCTCACCAGTTAGCCGAGGTACTTTTTGAAGAGCTCAGATTGCCTCGACCTCGCAAGACTAAGACGGGATACTCTACTCAAGCATCGGTTTTGGAGGCATTAAAGGGTACTCATCCCATAATTGAGCTTGTGCTGGAATATCGCCAACTTAGCAAAGTTAAATCGACATATGCTGATGCCTTGCCAGCGTTAATTAATGTTGAGACGGGTAGGATACATACCAGTTTTAACCAGACTGGCACTGCCACAGGACGGCTCTCTTCCAGCGAGCCAAATTTGCAGAATATACCAGTAAGGGGTGAAGTAGGCAGGATAATAAGGAGAGCCATCATTGTTCCGCCAGGGTCATATTTATTAAGCGCTGATTATTCTCAAATTGATCTCAGAGTGCTGGCGCATCTTTCTGGTGACTCGGGGCTTATCTCCGCCTTTATTAATGATGAGGATATCCATGCCGCAACTGCTTCCAAACTTTTTGATGTTTCTAAGAGTGAGGTGAACGTGGAAATGCGGCGAGTTGCAAAGACGGTCAATTTTGGTGTCATTTATGGCATGAGTGACTATGGGTTGGAACAGGCAACTGAACTCAACAGGGAAGAAGCAGCCCAATTTATCTCATCGTATTTTGAGAAGTATCCTGGAGTAAGAAAATACATCGAAACTACCAAAGAACAAGCTTGGAAATTGGGTTACGTGCAAACATTGATGGGGAGAAGACGTTTCATACCTGAAATTAATTCTCCAAACAGGCAAATTAAAGAGGCTGCAGAAAGAATGGCTGTAAATGCTCCGGTGCAGGGGACTTCTGCTGACATCATCAAGATTGCCATGGTTAATGTGCAACATGAAATAGAAAGGCGAAATCTGAGAAGCAAAATGCTGCTACAGGTTCATGACGAATTACTGTTTGAAGTGCCTGAGAATGAGGTGAGTGAGGTGAAGGAAATGGTAAGGGAGGTAATGTTCCAAGCAGTGAACCTTTGCGTACCATTAAAGGTTGATATAAAGCGAGGCAAGAATTGGGATGAAATGGTATAATAGGCAGATTCTTGAGTTTAAGTTGAGTTTACAAAGGCTTCTTCAAAGCGGGAATAGTTTTGCTAAGTGAAAATCCTTCGTGATGTTGGTATAACCATCCTGATAGCGATTGCTATCTTTGCCTTTCTCCGGGTTAGCTTCCAAGGCTATATGGTGCGAGGAGCATGCATGTTGCCTGGTATTGAGCACCATGACTGGGTGATGGTCAGCAAGGCCTCTTATTTTTCCTCCGATCCTGCTCATGGCGATGTCATTGTCTTTGACCCTCCGTTCCAATCCGAATTTCCCTTCATCAAGCGCGTCATTGCTGTCCCTGGTGACACTGTGGAAATTAAGGATGGTAAAGTTTACCTGAACAACACAGCGTTGGATGAGCCTTATATATCACAATCCCCTAGTTACACTGTGCCAGCGCAGGAAATTCCTGAAGGTAAATATTTTGTGCTTGGCGATAACCGCAATAATGCCGATGATTCGCATATATGGGGGACAGTTCCTAGAGAGAACATTATTGGCAAGGTTTGGTTTATCTATTGGCCGTCGCAGCATTGGAGATGGGTGGGAAGTTACAATTATCCTGAGTTTAGCCAGTGAGCAGGAGCAAATAATAGTGTTTTCGCAGATATTTGGGGGAGAATTTGAATAACGAAGTAATGGATATCTTCAAAAGGGTTGGGGCGATAAAAGAAGGTCATTTTCTCCTCTCCTCTGGATTACATTCGCCGGTATACTGGGAGAAGTTTCGTCTGTTACAATATCCTGCTTATACTGAAAAAGTCTGCCGTCTTATTGTTCAGCATTTTAAGGACCAGTCAGTGGATGTGGTTGCTGGTCCAACTACCGGGGGAATTATCCTCGCTTTTGAAGTAGCTCGGCAGCTGGGAATAAGAAGCATCTTTGCTGAGAAACAAGGAGCGGCAAGAGTCTTTCGCCGGGATTTTGAGTTCAACGCTGGTGAGCGTGTTCTCATAGTTGATGATATCCTGACTACAGGTGGCTCGATTAAGGGGACAATCGACGCGGTAAATAAGCATGGTGGCGTTGTCATCGGCATAGGAGTCCTTGTCGAACGAAGCACGGAAGAAATAGATTTTAATGTTCCTCTATTTAGTTGTCTTCGTGCCCCCACAATAGTATATCCTGCTGAGGCATGTCCTCTTTGCGCTGCTGGTCTTCCTCTAGTCAGGCCTGGCAGCCAGGGCTAACTTGACCTTGAATTTTAAGCTCTGCTAGAATTCAACTTAAGGGGATATAGCTCAGTTGGGAGAGCGCTGCGTTCGCATCGCAGAGGTTGGGGGTTCGAATCCCCCTATCTCCACTTCAAATAGGTCTAAGGCTATTATCTTTTCCAGTTCATATTTTGCCTCGGCATAGCGAAGGTCAGTGCTCTTGCCTACCAGTACGAGTTTTCCGGGAAGCCCAAAACGGAATCATGAACGAGAGATTTGCCTAGCCCCGATTCCCAGGGGCGATGATAGAAATAAGGTCATCATTGTCAAAATCCCTGTTCTGTAACCAAAGGTAATACCCCCTGAGATGGGGCAAAGTTTGTCTCAGAAAGCCGATATCTTTGCAGCGATTAAAAATCGCCTTAACTGCCTGTGCTATTACCGGAGGCTGAATATAAGATGAGTAATGATATGGAGGCTTGCTTTGCAGGAAAATCCAACAGGAATCACTCTCTCTAGCGCCCCAGAAAATTGTGTGGGGAATAAATCCATCAGCATGTTGTACTAAAAGAAGATTCAGGATTTTCTGTTTCGCCAGATTTATATCGAAATGAGTCAGAACAATGGCATGAAAACAAGAGTCCCAAAACCGCTGAAAGGGATAGAACTCAATCGAAGGGCAGACATAGCTGTAACCGGTGCCACCCCATCGGACAGAGCCCTCTTTACGATTTTTCCACAGGACGGCCTTTGCCTCATTTCTAATTCTTGCATATTTATCTTCCGTTTTTTGAGATCACCTTTTCACTTG